>JBEKAD010000770.1:0-3008 GCA_050018435.1 Terriglobia bacterium | reverse complement strand
TGATCCCCTGGGATCGCATGGACCTTGGCCAGTTCAACCTGATCAAGCACTTTCCCAAGATGGCGCGGCGACTGCTGTCACTTTTCGGCATGACGTGGCAGAGCTTCCACCTGATTCCGATTGAGTCCGGCCGTGGTTGTCCTTACGGGTGCGAGTTCTGCACGGTGACGGGTTTCTTCGGTGACTCGATCCGGTTCCGGTCGAATGAAAGCGTCGTCAATGAACTGCTGATGCTGAAGGCACTGGAGAAGCGCGAGAAAGGAAAGGTCGCGGTCTTCTTCATTGACGACAACTTTGCGATTAATCCCCGGCGCACCAAGTCCTTACTGTGCGAGATCATCGCCCGCGGCGCCCAGGTGCCCTGGGTCGCCCAAATCAGCATGAACCTGCTCCGCGACGAGGAATTGGTCTCACTGATCGCCCATAGCGGCGGCAAGTGGATCTTTATCGGCCTCGAGTCCATTGACCCGGAGAACCTCAAGAGTGTCAGCAAAGGATTCAACAAGCCGGCCGAATATAAGGCCATCCTGGAGTGCCTCGCTCGCCACAATCTTTACGCCATCACCTCGTTCATCTTCGGGATGGATAGCGACCGCACGGGTGTGGCCGCACGCACTCTGGAGGTGATTCGCTCCTGGCCGCCAGGGCTTCCTGTATTCGGTTTGCTGACGCCCTACCCGGCGACTCCGCTCTATGACCGGTTGGCAGCGGCCGGCCGGCTTCCCCGGCCGAAACACTGGTTGGAGTTCAAACCTTTCACCATGGACTACACACCTCTAGGGATGACCACCGACCAAGCGGAGGCGGAGCTTGGGCAGGCTTGGGCGTCGTCTTACAGTCCCAAGACAATCGCCTCCGCCATAGGATGGTTGGCATCGAGGTCCTTTCCCGATCGCCTCATTCATCTGCTCGGTCGTCTGGCCTTCCGGGGAATCTATTTTCCGCAGATGAAGCGGCGGGAATGGGTGCAGATCCTTTTTCAAAACCGCGGCCCCATCCTCCACCTGCTCGCCCAGGCACTGGAACTGAAATTCAAGCCGCAGCCGCCCGAGCCCTTCTCTCTCGATCCCCAACTGCCGGTCGAGCGCACCGCATGAGCATCTGAACCGACAGGCTGGACACCGGCGCGGCAGGTGCTTCCCCGGGATCTCCTTGGCTCCGCCAACAGCGGATTACGGACAACTGACCCCTCCCCTCATCTTCCCGTCCACTCCTGTTTCGACCCACTTGCTGTGACATTGCCGTTGCGCCCGCGCCGCGGCTTGATTCATAATGAGCGGGTAGCTTATTCTCCTGAGGTGTCTCCTTTGGCTGAAAATCAACCTATTTCGTTTGCGGATTCGATTCGGGAGGCCCGCCAGCGCTTGGCGCAGGAGCTTCGCGCGCAGGCCGGACAAATCCAGAAGCTCAATGTGGAGTTGACGGAATTGCAACAGCTTCAAGAACGAACCGAGCAGGAAGCTTCCCGGCAATGGGATGGGTTAACGCGCGCCGCCGAGCTGGCCGCTGCCGACGCCGCCGCCGCTGAAGCCGCCGCCGCCGCAGCCACCGCCGCCGCAGAAGCCGCCGCGGCCGCCGAACCCCAAGTCTCGCCGGATGCGGTGCTGGAAGACGTATTGGGCGCAGTCCGCGGCCTGATGACCTGCACGATTCCCGAACAGGTGTTCGAGGTCGTCACGGAGGAGGCCTCGCAGTGGGGCGTACGTGCAGCGATTTTCGACGTGCGGGGCAAAGCGGCCTGGGGCGCGTCAGCCCGCGGTTTTGGGCCCGCGCTTTCGGAAAAGGTCTTGCGCTCTCTGATCGTTCCGCTCAATCAGGATAATCCCTTCCGGCAAGTTTGCGAAACCGCCGGGCACGTGGACGCCAGCGCCGTGACGCTCAAGAAAAACCGTAACGTGTTAGACAAGCTAAAGCCCGCCCCCCATGCGCCTGTCCTGCTGCTCCCGATTCGTTCCGCCGGCACGGTTACGGCAATCTTCTATGCCGATCCCGGTGAAAAAGGCCAATCGCTCCCTGTCAATGCCCTGAAGATTCTCGCCGAATTCGCCGGCGCGCAAATCGATCGCCTGATTGCGCTGAGCGGCGACTTTTCGGCCGACGAGGTGGACCAAGAAGTTGTGCAGCCCGCAGGGCGCGAAGTGCTCGTGGAAGAAGCCCCGGTGGAAGTTGCCGCTGAGGAACCCGCGCCTACGGAAGCTCACGCGGAGGAACCTGTGCGTGGGGAAGCTCACGCCGAGGAACCTGCGCCTGCGGAACTTCACGCCGAGGAAGCTCACGCCGAGGAACCTGCGCCTGCGGAACTTCACGCCGAGGAACCTCACGCCGAGGAACCTGCGGTGGAGCAGCCTGTCATCGGGGAGACGATTGCTGAGGTTCACACGGAAGTTGAGGTGGTGGAGCCTCCCGTGCTTGAGCCGGAACCACCCGCGCCACCGGTGGAAGTGGCCGTGGAACCGCCGGAGCCCGTTGCCCCGGCGGTCGCGAGTAAACCCGCTCCGCCCGTTGTCGAACAGCCCGTGGAGGTAGTTCCTCCACCGCCGCCCATCGAGCCCCCACCCCCGGTGACCGCTGCGGAGAGTATACCGCCTCCGCCGCCGGCGGCTCCGGCCGGTTTTGACGTCTCGCAGCTCAGCGAAGCCGAGCAGAAGGTCCATAAGGACGCGAAGCGATTCGCCAAACTCCTGGTGTCGGAAATCGAGCTTTACAACAAACCCAAGGTGGCCGACGGGCGCAAGAACCGGGACTTATATAAGCGGCTCAAATCCGACATCGACCGCAGCCGCCAGACCTTCGAAAAGCGCTTTGGCAAAGTTCTTAGCAAGCAGTTTGATTACTTGCATGATGAGCTGGTGAGAACCCTGGCGGCGAACGACTCTACGGTTCTGGGACCGGAATATCCAGGGCCTACCCATTGAACTTCCTCCGTAAACCATTAGTTCGAACCCTCTGCCTTTGGGCAGGCTTGGCGGCAATGCAGGGGCCGGCTCGCGCTGCGGATTTGCTCCCCG
>JBEKAD010000769.1:0-3149 GCA_050018435.1 Terriglobia bacterium | reverse complement strand
GGAGCCCTGTCAAGACCCTTTCGAGATTTGCAAAAATGACCTTCAGGGGAAAAACAAAGGAAACTTGGCAGCAATCAAAAGGTTAGCCCTACCGCGCCCCTACGCTTTACGAAATCGTTGCCTTCCTCCCTCTAAGGTTTGTGCGGGTTCCAGCCGATATAACAAGCGGAGCCCTGATCGGCAGAACAATCCGCTTGCATGTAACATCGGTATGTTATATTACATTCCCATGGCGCGTGGCACTTCTGGTCGGATAGTCGTGGAGATCGACCCCAAGGAAAAAAAGGAGTTATACGACGCCCTAACTCAGGACGGATTTACCCTTAAAGACTGGTTTCTCCAGCAATCCACGCGGTACCTAGGGAACCGCAATCAGGTCCCGCTTTTCGCGCCATCGGTCGAGGCAGCCCTGAGCTTGCTGCCCCCCTCTGAGAGACAGAGGGTCCGGCGAAGCCGAGGGGCCGCCTCAAGTCCAAGAATCACCATCCGCAGGAAACGGCCATGAACTTCATCGAGAACGAAACCAAACAGAAGCTCCGTGGCGGCTACTACACGCCTTTAGATCTGGCCGCCTATATAACGCGTTGGGCACTAGAAAAGCGCCCCCAAACCTTACTTGAACCGAGTTGTGGTGATGGCATCTTTGTCCAAGCGCTCTCGGAGGTTGGTTTCTCAGCGGCGCTCTCGTTTACGGGGTTTGAGATTTCGATAACGGAGACAGCAAAAGCGCGGGATCGCTGCCGAGGCGTACCTCGGTTGAATTGGTCAATTTACGGACAGGATTTTCTTGAGTGGGCGATCAACGAAATGTTGACTAGTCAGCCCAAATTCGATGCCGTGGTCGGGAATCCGCCCTTCATCCGCTATCAATACTTGCCGGAAGAATCGCAGCGTAAGGCCGAGGCGATCTTCAAAATACTGCACCTGCCGTTCACGAAGCACACTAACGCTTGGGTGCCATTCGTTCTGGCGTCAATCGCGCTACTGAAGCCGGGCGGCCGGCTGGGAATGATCCTTCCATCCGAGATTATTCATGTAACTCATGCTCAGTCGCTTAGAACGTGCCTTGGGTTGACATGCAGCCGCCTGCTGATTATCGACCCCGAAGAAATATGGTTCGACGGCACATTGCAGGGTGCCGTGATTTTGTTTGCCGAGAAGAAGCGGACTCTCGCGGAGCACTGCGACGGTCTCGGGATCGTGAAAGTGAGCGGACGTGAATTCCTGAATGACGACCCCGCCGAGCTCTTCAACGACACTGCCAGAATGAATGGGAAGACTGTAGTGGGGAAATGGACTCGGGCGCTACTTACGGCAGACGAACGCGGCTTACTCGACACGCTTTGCGAACGACCAGAGGTTCATCGCTTCGACCAAATTGCTGAAGTTGATGTCGGGATCGTGACTGGGGCGAACAAGTTCTTTCTTGTGAATGATGAAACGGTCGAGCGGTTCACGTTACAAGCGTTCGCTCACCCGATGTTCGGACGGAGCGAACATTGTCCGGGCGTGATCTATGATGAACGCCAGCATCAAGAAAACAAGCGTGCTGGGATTCCGACGAACTTTATTTGGTTTAAGGGTGCTCAGGCTGCACTGAGTAAAGACGTGCTCGAATATATCCGGCTAGGCGAAGCGCAGATGCTTCACACGCGTTTCAAGTGCCGGAACAGGAAACCGTGGTACACCGTTCCCTCCGTATATGCCACAAAGATCGGGATGCTCAAGCGGGCGCATGACACACCGCGTCTGATCTGCAACCGACTCGAAGCCTACACTACAGATACAGCCTATCGAATCAACACGACGGGGTGTACCCCGGAAAAGCTGGTCTATTGCTTCCTGAATGCTCTTACGGCTTTGAGCGCGGAACTGGAGGGGAGGCATTACGGCGGGGGGGTTCTCGAACTAGTGCCGACTGAGATTGAAAAGCTGCTAGTGCCGCTGCCTTCGTCGGTTCGCCCGGAGATTCGGACGCTCGACACGCTGGTGCGTCAGTCAAGTATGGCAAACGTGCTTGAACAGCAAGACAGGACGGTTTTGGGAGCGCTGGGACTCTCAAAATCAGACCAAGATCAGCTTCTCGCCGCGTGGCTTCGCTTGAAGAATCGCAGACAGCGCCTCAGTGCGGAGGAAGAGGCTAATCTATCTCAATCGTAAATTCTGGAGGGTCCGTGTCCTTCCGGTAGAGATACAAGGTCCGCCCGAGTAAATCGCGTTTGGCCACGTGTTTTTTCGCGTCTCCCCAGTGAAGATGGGTCATGAAGTTGTTCTGCCGATAGCTTTCCGACTTCTTGTCTGTAAAGTGGGATAGCTTGAGGGCGAACAGTCCATAATTCAGGTTCTTGACCACTAGCTCGAATTTCGCCTGGGCACGTTCCCACTTTTTCGGCGGGGGGTCTGGTGTCCACCGCAGATGAGCAAAAACCTGATCTCGGAAGTAGTGGCGCTGATCGATGTTGGCGAGCGCGCCCTTTTTTAATCCCATTGAGCCAGTCGCGTGCGTGCCCGCGCCAGAGGGAATGTTGAGATCTCGCTCAGCCAGCGGCCTGCTCTCCCACACCAGATATTTGGCGACCGAGAGGGGTCGGGCAACACGTGTGGCCGCAGCCGGAGCTATGGCAGGTTTCAAGGGTGCGACTGGCTTAGCTACTGCACTCTTGATGCGAGGTCGAACCACCCGGGTTAACTTCATGCGCGGAAGATTGTCACGCTCGCCCTTCTTCACGCCGCTAATGGTCGATGGAGCAGGAATCAGGGTTTCATCAGCGAGACGTCCCGATTCGAAGAGTTCATCGGCGTGTTTCTCGTCTTTGACGAGGAAGACGTGCTCCGGGTGCTTCTTGAGCATTTCAGCGAAGGCGTTTGTTACGTCGTCACTGAATTTGTTGTCCGCCGCGTTGGCGAAGTCGAGCTTCACGCGCGCGCTCAACTCGATGTTGTTGTGTAATCCTCCGAATGTAAGGTTCGCGCTTCCGATGATGACCGCCGCCTGGTTGGCGTTGGCTGCAAAATAGAGCTTCGGATGAAAAAGGATGTGACGGGAGCCCGTATCAACCGCGTATAACTCTACTTTCATAGCCAACAGGCGCTTGACGGCCTGAATCGAAGTGATGCCATTTCGGATGCCGACAAAAAACTTTGCCTTT
>JBEKAD010000768.1:0-2748 GCA_050018435.1 Terriglobia bacterium | reverse complement strand
TTCCGCCCTCCTCCTATGCTAACCCGAGCCCAGGTGTCTTGTCAAGAGAATTCTTTTCCTTGCCGTCCCGATCCGTAGGTTCCATCCGTCGGTTGACGGACTAATGATATTGTTCCCCTTCGGGGAACAAGGCTGATGCCTGTCCGTTTTGGGCCTTGACCCTGGCTAATTTGGACAAGCCCGATCTCCGATGGCGATTTCGGCGGTCGAAGACCGCCGCCTCGATTTTCTTGAAGCGCGGGGTTCGCTCCCCAGCGCTCCGACAGTGACAAAAACCCGGCGGCTTCAGCAAAATACGTGTGATTCTCTGTAAAATCTCGCTCCGTTGTGTAGAAATGTCGCTTTTTTCCTCGGGCAAATTGTCATCTTTTTGTTTGTTTTCATACACATTCCGGCTTCCAACGTCATTTATTAACATCTTTTTTTTCAGTGCTCGCCCCCCACGCGACCATTCTCCCCTCCGTCGCGAGGATGGAACCTCTCCGGCGTCGGCTGATTTGTCCTGCTGTTTTCCGCGTCGGTCTGGGGATTCATCCTTTCCTCCGGGCAACCTGGTGAGGGGCCGCGTTCCGCCCTCCTCCTATGCTAACCCGAGCCCAGGTGTCTTGTCAAGAGAATTCTGGGCTGTTTTCCTACCGGTAGGAAAAAATTTTACAAATTGACTTCACTTTTTCCTGCCGGTAGGAAACCCTGGGTGGCGGGTTTCCGATATTTGACTCTCTTGGCGCTCTCTCACCCAGGCCGGCGCCGCGTGAAAAAATGTGGAAACTCCGGTCGGCGGTCTCCGCATCTGCGGGGTAAACTCCGACCGCCGCTACAAAACCATCCTGACCCACTACCGAGAAGATTCCAGTTGGATGCCTCGGTCACGGCCGTGGTTGTAACCGGGGGTTTCGTAGGGGCAGGCCTCGTGCCTGCCCGCCGCAAGGGCATCCACAAGACATCTGAGGATCGATGTCAACGATTTTCTTGTTCAAGCGCGCCGGGGACATGGGCGTTAACCTAAGGGAATTGGCACTATCCGAAGCCACGGCAGTGGCGACATCCTGTGGCCCACGGCGAGCCAGCCGTGGGATGCTGACGGCGTACCAGTCTCGGCAGCCCCGGCAGGGGCGACATCCGGGATCTTCAAAATCCTGCCGCCGAGCGCACTCGACTCAAAACGAACGCGGCCGGATGTCGCCCCTTGCGGGGCTTATCAATCCTGCCGAGCGAGTTCTGTCCCACGGCTGGCTCGCCGTGGGCCAAATGACCACACTCTTGTCCAAAACAGGTGTTTGAAGAAAGTCAACAGTTGCCCTCCTGCGGTAGCGGTTTCAGAATGATGTTGCTGAGTTGGACCCAATTCGTCGCCATGATGTTTTGTCAGTTGGGCCATGCCGATTCTCTGCGCGAGATCTGCAACGGCTTGAGCTGCTGTCTGGGCAAGTTGGTGCATCTGGGCATCGGCAAGGCTCCCAACAAGTCCACCTTGTCCTACGCCAACCAACATCGCCCGGCGGCGCTTTACCAGGAACTGTTCTATACGGTCCTGGGGCGTTTCCGCGCGCAGCAGTCCCTGGGGGCGCGCAAGCGCACTTTCCGCTTCAAGAACAAGCTGCTCTCGCTGGACTCGACGACCGTCTCGCTCTGCTTATCCCTGTTCCCTTGGGCGAAGTTCCGCCGCACCAAGGGCGGGGTCAAAGCGCATGTGCTCATGGACCACGACGACTACCTGCCGCGCTACGTGCTGCTCACCCCCGCCCGCGCCAGCGACGTGCGCATGGCCCATGGTTTTGATCTGCCCCCCGGATCCATCGTCGCCGTTGATCGCGGCTACAACGACTTTCGCCTCTTCGCCCGTTGGATCGCCGGGGGCGTTTTCTTTGTCACCCGCCCCATGCAACACATGGTCTATGAAGTCATCGAGTCACGGCAACCGCCGCCTACCAGCAACATCCTTTCCGACGAGATCATCCGCTTCACCAGCAAGAAGGCTCGGCAAACCTTCAAGCACCTCCTGCGCCGCATCGTCGTCTGGGATGAGGCGCACGAGCGCGAGATCGTGCTGCTGACCAATCACTTCGACTTCGGGGCGACCACCATCGCCAACATCTACAAGGACCGTTGGGAGATTGAGCTGTTCTTCAAGGCGCTCAAGCAGAACCTTAAAATCAAGAGCTTCGTCGGTACCAGCGAGAACGCGCTGCACATTCAGATTTGGACAGCCTTGCTGGCCATGCTGCTCATCAAGTGGCTCCACCACCGCTCGCAGGCCAACTGGTCGCTGTCCAATCTGGCCACCATGCTGCGCCTCAACCTGTTTACCTATCGTGATTTGCGCAAGGCGAACGAACTTATGAAACCCAGACCTCCTCCCCAACCTTCGATTCTCCCTGTCCTAAAGCCTTTCCCTGCAATGGCGGCGTACGGGGCTAGCGATTATCTTGGACAGCAGTGTGGTCATTTAGCCCATGGCGAGCCAGCCGTGGGATGCTGACGGCATTCGAGATTCGTCAGCCCGTCAGTTGACGGGCGGCGTCCGGGCCTCGTCAGGCAAAGACACACCGAGGCGCGCCATCGCGGGCCTCGTTCGAGCTATAACCAGATGTCGCCCCTTGCGGGGCTCAACACCCCTGCTGCTACGTTTTTTCCCACGGCTGGCTCGCCGTGGGCCAAATGACCTCACTCTTGTCCAAAATAGGTGTTTGTAGAAAGTCAACAGTTGCCCTCCTGCGGTAGCGGATTCAGAATGATGTTGCTCTGACA
>JBEKAD010000767.1:0-5396 GCA_050018435.1 Terriglobia bacterium | reverse complement strand
GAAAGGTTTCGTGTTTTCGCCGTCCCCAGAACCATCATCAATGACGGGGATTATGTCGAAGGCGCTCTGCCGGAAGGGTTTTTCCTGGACGCGATCCTGAAGACGCTGGAGGACAGTCGATAGTTGATAGTCGAGAGTCTATAGTTGATAGTTCATAGTTGATAGTTCATGGTTAAAATTTGATAGTTGAAAGTTGAACGTACGAGGCGGTGACTATCAACTATCAACTATGAACCATCAACTCCAACTGCCATCACTATCGACTATCAACTATCAACTGCTCTTCCTCAATACTTCAGGATTGAATGAACCGCGTACTGGCTCAGTTTCTCGCGGCCCTTCAATTCTTCCAGTTCAATCACGAATCCGATTCCGGCCACACGTCCGCCCAGTGATTCCACCAGGCGAGCGGTGGCGGCGGCGGTTCCCCCGGTCGCCAGCAGGTCATCGATGATCAGCACTTCCTGCCCCGGGCTGATGGCGTCGCGGTGAACCTCGATCGAGTCCTTTCCATATTCGAGGCTGTAGGGCATGGTGGCCCGGTCGGCGGGCAACTTGTTGGGCTTGCGTGCCGGCACAAATCCCGCGTTCAGGCGGTAGGCCACCATGGGTGCGAAGATAAACCCGCGCGCCTCAATGCCGATGACCCGATCGATCTTCTGCGCCAGGAAAGTATTGGCGAGGACGTCGACGGCCCAGTGCAGGCCCACAGGGTCTTTCAGCAGCGTGGTGATGTCGTAAAAAAGGATGCCCGGCTTGGGATAGTCGGGGATTTCGCGAATCAGTTTCTTCAGATCGATCACATGCCCTCCGAGGAATAGTAAATAGTGAATTCTAAATGGTGAAGCAAAGCGCTATTCCACCGCCGGGGCGGAATGGTCTGTAATTCATAATTCATAATTCACTATTCACCATTTACGATTCTACCAGTCTCCCTCAATCATAAACCGATTGTACCGCTTATCCACCGGTTCGTCCGATTCATCGATGGCGGCGACGCGCGCGCTGCGCGGGCCATCGGTCAGTTGGCGCTTCAGTTCTTCCAGAGCAAACGCCTCGCCCATGGCGTAGACCTCCACGTTGCCGTCCCAGAGGTTCTTCACGTATCCGCAGATGCCGAGTTGCGAGGCCCACCGCTCCGCGAAATAGCGATACCCGACGCCCTGGACGCGGCCCGTGATCAAAAACTTCTTGGCGATTTTCGTACCCGTCTTGGCCATAACAACAAAGGATAAAGGATGAAGGATGAAGTGTGAAGGATGAAGTATGAAAGATGAAGGCTGAAGTATGAAGGCTGAAAGATGATGGCTAAAGCAAGCGTTCATTCCTTGCGAGTGGAAGTGCTCTCAATTCACCAATCAACCTTTACCCTTTATCTTTCACCCTTCGTCCTTCAGGCGTCAGCCTTGATCCCACCCTTCAGCTTTCACCCTTCATCCTTCATACTTCAGCCTTCATCTTTCCGTCCGCCTCTGCTCGATGCGCTCCAAAACCCCGGTGAGTCTGGCCGGGTAGTTGGTGATAAGGCCGTCCACACCGTCCAGAATCTTGCGGCGCATGTGCAGCGGGTAATTAACCGTCCAAGAGATAACTTGCAACCCCTCGTGGTGGGCGCGGCGAATGAGTCTCCGCGAAGCAATCGCCCAGTGCGGCAGCAGTGCCTCCGCGCCGAGCGCGAGAGCCCGGCGAATCGGCAGCAGGCGACCGGAGAAGTCCAGCCCGAGACGCGCTTGCTCGCTCAGTTGCCTTACCTGCCGAAGCGACGGCAGGTCGAAGGAGACCACCCGCGCCCAATCCCAGAGCTCGGCGCGCTCGATTTCCTGAAGGACCTTTGCCGCCACGCCCGGCCGGTAGTCTTTGATTTCGACAAAGGCCAGGCACTGCCGCGCTTTGACCCATTGGAGAACTTCCGCCAGCAGGGGAATGCGCGCTCCGGCGTAACGTTCGCGGGCGCGAAGGCGATAACGGCGATTGAACCAGGACCCCGCATCGAGGCGACGCAACACACTCGCCCGATGCTCGAACACCCAACCGCTCCCGGAAGTGGTGCGGGTCAGACGGGCGTCGTGAATGACCATCGGAACGTCGTCCGAGGAAAGCTGAACGTCGAATTCAATTCCGTCCACGCCCTGACGCCAGGCCAGGTCGAACGACGCCATCGTGTTCTCCGGCGCTTCACCTGCCGCGCCACGATGGCCGATCTTGACCGGCGGCCACACCAGTGGGGTGGGACGACGGTCGAGCACACGCTTCAAGATGGGAGAGATAGCGACCATATCAGCTCAAGCGGTCTACACTTTCTCCGGAATCGTAAACGGCTTGCGGAAGCCGCGGTCCTCACCGCGCAGGTAACGGTTGGCTTCTTCGTCGCCGATCACCCTTTGGTTTATGGGATCGAACTTCAGCGTGCGTCCCAGCCGGTAGGAGGTGTTGGCAAGGTGAATCAAGGTGGCGGTGATGTGGCCTTCCTCGATGGGCGCCGGGATATCTTCTTTCTTGCGCGTGCGGACGCAGCGGATGAAATTCGCCCAGCGGTTTCCAGGGCGTGTCGCGCTGGGGCCGGGCTCATTATCCTCCCCGAGAAAAGTCCGATAGGATTCGTAGCCCGTCATCGCCATATATCCCTTGGAGCCGTAGATCAGATTCCCGCACATGGCCTTCGGTTGTTGAATATGGGTTTGGCCCGCCGTTTCCGGCAGGTTTGCCGCGCCTTCTCCAAAGCCGGGCAGGCCGATGCCCGCTTCCGTGTTGGTCATCCAGTGCCGGACTTCGAATTCCAGGATGCGGCGAGTTCCATCCGGCATGTCGTATTCGAACAAACAGTTTAAGATATTGGGGGTTTCCTGATCGTCTTTGAACATGACGTGGCTGCCGAGGGCCGAAATTTTATTGGGGAACCCGACTCCCAACGCCCACCGCGCCAGATCCATCTCATGCACGCCTTGATTGCCCACGTCACCGTTCCCCGTGTCCCAGACCCAGTGCCAGTTGTAATGAAAGCGGTTCTTGGTGAAGGGTTTCAGGGGAGCCGGGCCAGTCCACAAATCGTAATCCACCCCGGCAGGAACCGGCTCGACTTTGGCGATGCCGATGGTATCGCGCCACTTGAAGCAAAGCCCGCGCGACAAGTAGACGTCTCCAATCACCCCTTCGCGAAGCTTGCGCACTCCCTCGATGTAGCCTTCGGCGGAGCGGCCCTGCGTTCCGTGCATGACGATGCGATCGTATTGGCGCGCGGCCGCCACCAATTGGTGGCCTTCCCACCAGCCGTGCGAGCAGGGCTTCTCGACATAAGCATCCTTCCCCGCCTGGCACGCCCAAATTCCCATCAAGGAATGCCAGTGGTTGGGAGTGGCAATGGAAATCGCGTCGATGGACTTATCTTCCAGGAGCTTGCGAATGTCCTTGTAGACTTTGGGCTTGGGCATATTCCAAGTGGCTATATCCTCCAGCCGCTTGCTGATGACGCTATCATCGATATCGCAAATGGCGGCGATTTCCGCGTCGGGGACCTTGCCGAATCCCTGAAGGTGATTTCCCCCTTGCCCGCGCACACCGACCACCGCCATCCTGACGCGGTCGTTGGCTCCCCAAACCTTCTCGGGGAGAATGCTGATGCCACTCAGGGCTGCCAGGCTGGCGCTATTGGTGATGCCCGCCCGCAGAAATTCCCGCCGGTTAACTTTCGAGTCGCTTTCCATAAGTCCTCCTTGATTTTTAGTGGGTCAATTTGATGCTGTAGCGGCGAGTTTACCTCGCCAAATGTTTGTAGCGGCGAGTTTACCTCGCCAAATGGCGGCGTAAAGCCGCCCCTACATCAAATTGACCCACCACCCGCAATTCCCAGCCAGCAAGCTGGCTGGCGCCAAAGCGGCAGTCCGCCGCGGCGGATCGCACTCCATCTATAAAGTCGTCGGCGTTGTCAACACTTTTTTTGGGAACACTTCTCCCCCGCGAGCTGGGAGCGGGGTCAAGGGCGCCCCGCGCAGCGGGGCGTTCATCGCAGGCCCTTGACGCCGCTCCCAGCTCGCCATCCTCGATTGCCGGACGAAGCCCCGGGCTTTTAACCGGGCTTCGTCCTTAGCGGATTCCTTTTGGCTCGTCCTGACCAAGGCTCGCCTCTCGTGAATCCTGCAGTGGGCCGATCCCACTAGCCATCTACTCGGTGGGGGTTCATCCCCCGGCCATGATTCTTGCTTCTCTCTCCCCGCCTCGTGCGGGGAGGCCAGGCGCCCATTCAAAGCGTCGATGGACTCGCCCCGAGAGAGTCGGGGTGGCGGTCCACCCTGGAGTGCGTCGGGCTACCTGACATGCGAATCGGCGGTGCCGCCTGGGGGGGCCTGGCGGAGCGTCCAATACAGGCGCACCGCCAAGCGCCGCGCGATGGCCACTTTCGCCACGTTGGCACCCCGCCGAGCCTTTAAGCGTTTATACACGCGGCGCAGTTCCGGATCATGCCGCGCCGCGGTCTGTCCTGCTTCCACCAGCAGCCAGCGCATCATGGCGTTGCCTTGTTTGGTGATGTGCCCGAAGCGCTGGCGATCGCTGCTGCTATCCTCGCGGGGATTCAGCCCCAGGTAACTCACCACCTGGCGCGAGCGCGGGAAGCGCTCGACCGGACCCAGGGTGAGCACGAAGGCCAAGCCCACCACCGGCCCCACCCCCTTCTGGGCCCGCAGCCGCGCCACCTCCGGCCGCCGCGCCGCTTCCGCCTCCACCGCCTTATCCAACTCGGCGATCTGCGGATCGAGCTGGTCGAGCAGCGTCAGCAACTCATGTCGCCTACGGCTTGCCCACGGACCTAGCTCCAGGGCTTCCAGTTGCTGCCGCCCCCGCGCGCTCCACAACGGGTGCTTGCGGCACAGCCCTTGCCCCATCGCCAGCCCGTGCAGTTGGTTCTTCACCGCCGTCCGCATCCGCACCAGCTTCTGGCGATGCTGCAGCAACTGCCGCGCGTCCCGCTCCTCCGGCGAAGGTACCCAAACGCGCGGGAAGCGCTTCGTCAATAACAGGTCCAGCAGATGCAGCGCGTCGCGCTCGTCGGTCTTTTGCTTGCGCACCATCCGCGCCCGGATCTCCGCCGGATCTCCCACCCACAGCTCGTGCCCGCATTCCGCCATCAGCCGCTCAAACCACTGGGTGCCGCCGGTGGCCTCGATCCCTACCAGCGTTCCCTTCGGCAGGCTGGAGTAAAACCTCTTCGCTTCCCCGTTCTCGTGCCCCAGCCGCCGTACCGTCAACTCGCCCGTCGTCGTATCCAGCATCGCAATTTGCTCTACCCGCGGGTGATAATCGCAACCTATAATCAACATGGTCGGCTCCTTTCCCGGCAATCCTTGGTCAGGATTCCAAGCAAGTTTACCGGTTCTTGGGAGCCGACGACTTTATAGAATCAA
>JBEKAD010000766.1:0-2513 GCA_050018435.1 Terriglobia bacterium | reverse complement strand
GGCTTGCGAGAGATACTCCGCCAGCGGCGGCGCCCCCGAACTTTCCAGCAAGCGAATGCGTCGCGCCCCCGCGTTGCCCAGCAAATGTGCCAGGGCGCCCACCACCTGGGGATGAACCCAATAGGTCTGGCCTTGCGGCAGGTCTCCCAAACGAATCGTGGGGCTTCCGGTCAGATTGAGCTTCACGGACACCGTCTTGCCGTTGACAAGTCTGTGCAACCCACCCAACTGGTCGAACATGCCGGCAAGCGTGGTCACCACTTCCGGCCCATACGTGGCGCACTTGGCGACCGCCACCGGAGCGGAGGGCGCGGCTGTCGCCCATAGCCCGGACGGCGCAAGCCAGAATCCCGCCGCCGCAACGCTCACCCCGTGGATAAACTCCCGGCGATTAACGTCTCTTTTCATATCCACCTGCCTTTCGGTTGTAGGAGCCCAGCCCCGGATGGTAAGGGATTGCACGGCCAGATGCAATAGGGCAAGGAGGAAATTCCAGGCTTTGCTTCCCGGAAGGGAGTTTTCGGACAAGCTGTCCACAACTTTTTCCCGGACATCATTACCGAATGCATCAATAAAGTTCTTGATACTTGTAGCCCACGAGCCGTATCATAGTCTTGAGGCTATTGTCCTTGTGCCGCGGGGCGCGGCAGGAGGCTATGCCTCACCACGGCAACCGCCCTACCTGTGTATGCATGGAGGTTCCGCATGTCCTTGAGAAAGAGACCGGCGATAACCGAAAAGGGAGTTGCCGACAGTCAGGCGAACGGGAGGCGCTCGCGTGGCCCCACCACCCCGGAGGGGCACAAGATTCCAACTTTCGGGAAGTCCGGCGGGTCACCAACCTGCTCTCAAAGATTGAACGCCAAGGCCGCGATGAGGAATCCTCGAAATACTCCGCGGGAGGCCAGAATGTTAATGAAAACACAACAACTTAACAAAGAATTGTGGGACATACGGTGGTTTCAACAAAAAATCAAGTCATTGAAAATAGGTAAGTTACAAAAGTTGATAGTAGGCTATTACAAGAGAGAAAAGAAGTATATCAAAATGCAGGTATTATCCAGAATGTTTTTGAAAACAAATGAGATACAAAATTGACTCGGGTTAAATTCACCCCTACGCCAGAATGTTGATGATTAATAAGCTACTTATTGCTGGGAGGCCAGAATGTTATCGAAAGGAAAGGAGAAAGGCGCTGGACGGAAGTTATGAATTATGAATTCTGAATTTTGAAGTCTGAAGTCTGCTCCACACATACTTTGCTTTTCGGCTTTCCATTGCCGGGCGGATCAGGAAGGCGGCATGACCAGACTCAGGCGTTAGGGTTCAGGGTTCGCGCGGTAAGCGCGCGATTGGAGATTTCAAAACGGCCCTTCGATGCAGGTGTTTCGGGCGCGCCCCTTGTCCGGTAAGATTGGGCATGATAGGTTAGGCTTCTCCCAAGGAGGATTTATGGATCAGCGCATCACGCGAAGCATCAGCGCAAGAATCCCGGTGGTGAGGATAGCTTGTGCAATCGTCCTGGCCACGTTGGCAGCAGCCGCACTCTCCGCCCGTCCTCTTGCGGCGGCGGATGAAAATTATCATCTTCTCAAGAAGGTTGTGCTGGGTGGAGAAGGATCGTGGGACTATCTCATTTGCGACAGCGCCGCGCGCCGCGTCTACATCTCGCGGGGCACGCACGTGATGGTGGTGGATGCGGATACCTATGCTGTGGTGGGAGACATTCCTGGCACGGACGGAGTCCATGGCATCGCTTTGGCGCCGGAATTCGGCCGCGGCTTCACTAGCAACGGCCGGGCCAACGCCGTCACGATTTTTGATCTCAAAACGCTGAAGATTCTTGGGACGGCCCCCACGGGCAATGGTCCGGACGCCATTGTGTACGATCCCGCCTCCCAGCGCGTCTTTACCTTTAACGGTCATGGCGGCGACGCCACGGCCATTGATGCGGCCTCGGGAAAACCCGCCGGAACGATCCCGCTGGGAGGCAAGCCGGAGTTCGCCGCCGCCGACGGGCAAGGCCACATCTACAACAACCTGGAAGACAAGAGCGAACTCGTCCAAATCGACTCGCGGAAGCTCACGGTGACCGCTCGCTGGCCGCTGGCGCCTTGTGAAGAACCCTCGGGGTTGGCGATGGACAGGAAACATCGCCGTCTCTTCCTCGGCTGTCATAACCAGATGATGGCCGTAGTGGACGCGGACACCGGCAAGGTGCTGGCGACGCCGGCGATCGGCCAGGGTGTGGACGCCAATGGCTTCGACCCGGGAGCGAAACTCGCTTTCAGCTCCAATGGCGATGGCACGCTGACCGTCGTGCACGAAGACTCGCCGGAGAAGTTCACCCCCGTCGCGAGCGTCCCGACCCAGCGCGGCGCGCGGACCATGGCTCTTGATCTGAAAACGCATCATATCTTTCTCGTGACAGCAGAATTCGGCCCGCCACCCGCGCCCACGCCGGAGCATCCTCGACCCCGGCCGCAGGCCCTTCCCGGCACGTTTACGCTGTT
>JBEKAD010000765.1:0-4595 GCA_050018435.1 Terriglobia bacterium | reverse complement strand
GTCGCGGCGACCATTGCTCATCTGCTCCACGTGGATCTGCCCGAAAGCCAAGGGCGTCCCCTTCAGGATTTACTGGAGAAATAGCGACTCCGGCCATGCCAGCCGGAGCGCGGCACCATTGGCATCAGCCCGAAGATCGTCGCTTCAGTCGAACGATCTGTGTTGATCGGCGTCCATCCGTGGCCTTGCTCATAAGCGGCGAGGAGGTCAAACCGCTTGCGAGAATGCCGGTCCTCCAGCCATCGCAGTGGCCACGGGATGACCTGCCGGGACCCGTCCGTATTATTAAAGTGCAAACAACTGTTCGGCTGAGAATTTTACGGCGCATTCTGCATAGGTCCCATCATTGAGCCGTACCGTGAGGAGAATTTCGATCTGATCAAAGCCCCTTTTCAAACTCCGTTGACCCGGCTACAACCGCTTTTTTATCTCGCGGCGATCGGCTGCCTCTACCTCAATGCCTTTATCCTTCCCCACACACCGATCTACGAGGGAGATACCGCACCCATCTATTTATTGGAAGCCACAAAAATGCTCGAGGGACAGGTGATCTATCGAGATTTTTTCCAGTTTACCCTCCCTGGAACTCAGGTCTTCTACCTGCTGCTCTTCAAATTGTTTGGTGTTCGCGCTTGGATTCCAAGTCTCGTGTGGGTCGTGCTGGGGATCGGCTTGGCGTGGACGTGCGTCGTGATCTCGAAACAAGTTCTGAGCGGTGCGTCGGTGTATCTGCCCAGCCTGCTTTTTCTGGGCTTAGCATTTTTCTCGGAGCCCGACCCCAACCACCATTGGTTCAGCATCCTGGCCTGTATGGCGGCCCTTGCCGTTTTGATGCCGAAGCGTAGCCTGTCCCGATGGGCTGCGGCAGGGGCGCTTTGCGGCCTCTCCACCCTGTTCACTCAGTCGCGGGGGATCGTGGCCATTGTGGGTTTCGCCGCTTTCTTGCTCTGGGAGTGCCGCACAAAAAAGCAGGGCTGGGGTTGGCTGGTCAAGGCCGGAATGTATCTGGTTATTCCGTTTCTCGCCACAACCTTGCCCGTGATGGCTTACCTGGCTTGGAAGGTTGGCGCCAGCCTGTTCTTCAACTGCACGGTCGTTTTCTTGATGAAGTACTGGTCCAAATGGTTTTGGGGAACTATACACGTCTATGGGGCCGACCTGCCGATTGACTTGCCGCTAGGGCTGGAGGTTGGGGCTCTGTTGATGTGGATTTTCATCCACCTGCTGGTGCCCTTCGTCTACATTTTATTTTACGCGCAATATCGCCGCCGCGCGATTGCGCATCCCGAAGAACCGTGGGACCGCGTCATGCTCATTTGTATCGTCGGGCTTTTCTTGTTCCTGGGTATCGCTCTTTCTCCTGTATGGTTCAGATTGATTTCGGTGGCGCTGCCGGCCTTGATCCTCTATGCCTGGTTGGTCAAGGCCCCCGCCAAACTCCCACGCGCGCTCACGCGCCTGGCCTGGGCCGGCGGAGTGCTTGCTTTGGTGAGCCAACCGGCTGTCGTGCAAACCGGCTGGAAGGGATATATCGACCCGCCCACGGGCCGCGCGGCTCTTCTCGATCCCGACCGCTACGAAAAATACCGTTGGCTCCTCGCGCATACTCACCCGGGCGATTTCTTCTTCCAGGCAGACGATTGTGATGAGTATTTTCTCTTAGGTTTGCGAAACCCGGCGGAAGTATCCTTTGTTACGGACAGTATCTATACCCGGCCCGAGCAAGTGCAAAACGCCGTGGACATGATCGAGAAGCACCGGGTGCGATTCGTGATGTGGTCCGCATGGCTGGACGTCCCGCGCAGCCCTGGCGGAGACGGAAGCGCTGAAAGCCCCCTCCGCGCCTATTTGCGTATTCAATACCATCCGGTGAGAGGGTTTGATGACCAACTTGAAGAAGCCTGGGAACGTAATCAGTGACAGGAAACCCAGGGAAAGTAGCAGATGGTACCTCTTTGCGTGCTTAACGATTCTCGGGCTCGCGCTGATGTCAGGTTTCGAGACCTCAGCGCAGCGGGCCTTCACCACGGAAGACGACCTCATTCCGGTTGATTTTCCGGTCTTTTACCTGGGCGGGAAGGCTGCTTTGCAAAGGGGTACCACACCTCTCTACTACCCGCCCGCCGACCGCAGCCAAGGATACACGCTCTTGTATCTGAACGCTGATGATGCATCTCCCTGGGCGAAAATGGCCCGAGCGGAGGGCTTCGGCCAAGTCCTCCAATTCACCAATCCTCCTTTTTCCGCACTGCTCATGGCGCCTTTGGCATTGATGCCGTGGCAGTGGGCCTATATCATTTGGCAATTTCTCATCATCATTTTAACGGCGGCGACTATCTTCCTGACCTTAAGGCTTCTTTCTTCCGGGCCCGACTTGGGGACGTTTACCCTGATGTTCGCGGCGGTTTGGTTCTTTTTGCCCTTTAGGAACACCATCGTTTTCGGCCAGGCCAATGCCACGATTCTGTTCCTTTGGACTCTGGGGGTGTACCTTCTCAAACGGCAAAGGCCCATGGGCTCAGCCCTGTGCTTCGCCTTGGGGACGGCTTTAAAAATCTCACCCGTTGTCGCCGTACCGTTCCTCGCCCTGCGCCGGCAGTGGCGGTGGCTGGCGGGTTACGTGGTGGGAGTTCTTGCCTTCACTGGGGTGTCCATCTGGCAATTAGGCTGGCAGACCAACCTGATATGGCTTAGGGATATTTACCCGTGCATTTCTTCTGGCCTGGGAAATTATTTCAACCGCTCATTTGCGGGCCTCATTGATGTGCTCTGCGGTCCCAAGTATTTCGCCACGCTTACTACTACCACCGAATGGCCCGTTCCTCCCGGGCTAGGTCTGTTCGAAAAGGCTTGCAGCTTGGCGATCGGTCTGGGCTTCATTTTCTGGTGCTGGCGAAAAAGGAGAGACGCCAAAGGCCTGATTGACGAACTCATTCTGTTGCCACTTGTCTATCTTCTGGCAGCACCCTTCAGTTGGCCTCATCACTTCCTCCTTGCGGTTCTCCCCTTAACGTATCTTTGGGCGAAAGCACGTGAGGCAACCACGTCCGAATTGGTCGCGCTCTATCTCAGCACCATGGTCATGGGCACCGAACTCCCCATGTACATCGCCGCATACTCGCCCGTGGGGGGCCCCTACCTCATCATCGTGGCGATCGCCCTATGGCCCGCGGCCACCTGCGCCGTTATCTGGGTGGGCATACGCATGTGCATCCGATCTCAGGTGTTTGACCCACCATCACAGGTATCTGACGCTCACGTGATCTATAGCGATGATGATGGCAAGACCTAGCGGTAGTTTACTGCGAAAGTGGTTCTGCCGAGGGCATCTAATTCCGTAATTCTCTGCAAACAAAGTCTTTACGTTCGAATCGCTTTCGAGGATTGTGTATTACCCTACTCATCGACCCATTTCATCCAATAGATGTCAATTATTGTGCTTGACAAATGGCATTTTCGTGTTATAGGTATTGCCTTACCATGGCTTCCCTTATTGCCAGGCGCTGAGAAGGGACAGGAAGTCCCGTGTGGGGCGAGGCGAAAGCGGCATTTTGTCACAGCGATACCGTAGGTGTTCCCGCCACGCGCGCCCTGGCGGAGTTCGTCCCACTTGCACACACGGTGGCGGGACTGCTCCACTTCATCGGCCGTCCATCTTAGAAAACCGGGATGGAGGCCTTATCCACTTCAAGCAGGTTGCGCGGAGTTGTCCTTTAACTCCACACATAGAGTCCGATGTCCGAAGTCCGAAGCACTGAATCGCAAATCAATAGAGCAGTGACGAGTGACGAGTGGCGAGTGACAAGACACAGAGGCCGATGTCCGAAGGGCAGGATCGCAAATCAAAAGAGCAGTGACGATTGGCTGCCGACCTCCCGTTTAGACAGCGGAGGTGATGTCGGTCTTCTTGAAATCCTCCCCTCTGAAGAGGAGAGGCTCGCCGGTGATCTTGGCGAGCGCATAGGCGAAGCAATCGCCGAAATTCAGCCCGGCGGCGTGGCGGCCCTTGCCGAAGTCGAGGAAAGCCTGCCGCGCCAAGTGCGCCTGCTCGACGGTGACGGGTTCGATGACAATGCCGGCTCTGCGGAAAAAAGCGTCGCATTGACGGCCAGCGTCCGGGCCAATCTGACCTTCAATGACGATGGAGAGCTCGACGAAGTTTGCGGCACTCATCAGGCAGCGGTCGGCGCCGTGGATGAGTTGGGTGTAGAGGGCGGCTTCGGGTTCTCCGAAAAAGATGGCGGCAAGTGCCGAAGGGGGATCACTTGGGGAGACCGCGTTGGTCATAGAGGAATTCGGCGTGGTCGAGATAGGGACCTTTGACCTGGGCAGAGGCTCGCTTGGCGATGGCCAGAAGTTCCTCGACGGAGGCCTTGCCGCGGCGGCTCTGGAGGCGTTCGTAGCGTTCCCGCAAAGCTTCTGTGACGGCACGGGTCAGGGTCTCGCCTGTAGCCTTGGAAATGGCTTGGGCCAGACGGTGGGCTTCGGGTGCGCGACATAAAAGTGGGAACCAGGCAGCTCTCTTTTTTTGTGGCACGTAACCTAGCGTAATGTTACGCTAGGTTGAGGAGGGAAATTTCCTATGCCTGAGTCTC
>JBEKAD010000764.1:0-4882 GCA_050018435.1 Terriglobia bacterium | reverse complement strand
GCCTCCAGGTGCGCGGTTTTGCAGGTGCGGAAAGCCTGCTCCACTTCCGTCAGATCCTTGTAGCAGCCAGCGGTCCGTCGTACTCTGATTGACCGTGGGCCTTTACCGATGACCACAAGCCCACGGTCAGCAAACCACTGAGGGTGGCTACCTGCTTGTCACTGGTCACTCGTCACTGCTTTTATGGTGCCGTCAGCTCCCACAAGTCCCTTCGGGAAATCGCAGACCCCATCAAAGAACAGGCGTTTGCGCCAGCCGGCCCGTCCTGTATATTGTTTGCGTACGTGACATTGACTTTCATGGGTTGTTACACTTGGCGCACTCATTTGGATTCTCGCCCTAAGAGAGGTTGCTCATGCTCCCGTGCCCCAGCATTACCAGCGAACGGCAAACCGCGACAAAGCGCATTGTGCTCTCTTGCGGATGTGTTGGCGTTTCATTTGTCGCAATGGTTTGGTTTGGTCTTCTTCAGCGGATGCAAGCCGCAGAGAATATTCTCCCTGACCATCAGGTTTCTACCGCGCCCACGAAAATTCCGCCCAAGGTGGTCGTGAGTTACGGCAAGCTGCCTCTCAGTTTTGAGGCCAACCAGGGCCAGGCGCACGGCCCCGTCAAGTTTCTCGCGCGCGGCCGTGGCTACGCTTTGTTCCTCACCGGGGACGAAGCTGTCCTCTCTTTGCACAAGGCGGCAGGCGCAGCGCCGACCGGCGCCCGTCCCGACCTGGTCGGGGGGTCGGCAGATGCACGTGTAGCGCAGCACCCGCCCTTCGGTGCTGCGGCTCTTCCAGATCTTTTGCCTTCGCCTTGGCCAAAGAAAACATCGGATAACGAAGTGGAAAAGCCGCGGGACCGGAGGGCTGGTCCCGCGCTACCATTTTCTTCTTCTCGCCTGGCAGACAGTGGCGAAAGTTCGACGGTACTCCGTATGCGCCTTGTGGGCGCCAACGCCAGCGCCGCCGTGACGGGCGCGGAGGAACTGCCGGGCAAGAGCAACTACTTCATTGGCAACGATCCCAAGAAGTGGCGCACCAACGTGCCGAATTACGCCCAGGTGAAATACCAGAACGTCTATCCCGGTGTGGACCTGGTTTATTACGGCAACCAGGGCGGGCAGCTTGAATATGACTTTGTCGTGGCCCCCGGCGCCGACCCAAGTGTGATCGCACTAGATGTAGCGGCGGGTTTATCCCGCCACCCATCGAGCAAAAATGGCGGCGTAAAGCCGCCGCTACAAATCGCCGCTCATGGCGACCTCGTGATCAAAACTGACGGCGGCGAGATTCGTTTCCACAAGCCGGTGGTTTACCAAGTTGTGGATGGGCAGCGCCAGACGGTTGAGGGCAGCTTTGCGCTGTTGGCCAAGCATACGGTGGGTTTCCGGCTGGCGAGCTACGACCGCGGAAAGGCGCTGGTGATTGATCCGGTGCTGGCCTACTCGACGTATTTGCGCGGGAGCGTTGAGGACGAACTGGATTATGCCCAAGCGATTGCCGTGGATGGGGCGGGGAATGCGTATGTGACTGGTTATACCTCCTCCACCGACTTTCCTGTGACTCAGGGAGCCTTCCAGACAATGAATAACGCCGCGGCGGCCCCCTTAGGTAATACCTCATTCGTCACCAAGCTGAACTCGACAGGCAGCGCGCTGGTCTACTCCACCTACCTGGGCGGGAGCGGCGGCGACTACGCCAACGGCATCGCCATCGATTCCTCCGGCAACGCCTACGTGACGGGGTTCACCTACTCCACCAACTTTCCGGTCACCCAGGGTGCCTTCCAGGCGACGAATAACGCAGCGTCTAACCGTAGTACCAACGCGTTCGTCACCAAGCTGAACCCGACGGGCAGCGCGTTGGTCTATTCCACCTACCTGGGCGGGAGCGGATCGACCGAAGGCTGCTGTTATGGAGTCGGGAATAATGGGGAAATCGCGAACGGGCTGGTTGTGGACGGCTCCGGCAATGCGTACATCACGGGGGCGACCTTCTCCACCAACTTTCCGGTGACCCAGGGTGCCTTCCAGACCACGAATAACGCAGCGTTCAACTCTGGTTCCAACGCGTTCGTCACCAAGCTGAACCCAACGGGCAGCGCGTTGGACTATTCCACCTACCTGGGCGGGAGTGGATTGCCCACTAGCGAAGGCTATGTCTATGGCGACAGCGCGAGCGGGCTGGTCGTGGACGGCTCCGGTAATGCGTACATCACGGGGCAGACCTACTCCACCAACTTTCCGGTGACCCAGGGTGCCTTCCAGACGACGAATAACGCAGCGTTCAACTCTGGTTACAACGCGTTCGTCACCAAGCTGAACCCGACCGGCAGCGCGCTAGTCTACTCCACCTACCTGGGCGGGAGCGGATTGCCCACTGGCTTTAACCAAGCCTATGGGGAAATCGCGAGCGGGCTGGTTGTGGACGGCTCCGGCAATGCGTACATCACGGGGTCGACCTACTCCACCAACTTTCCGGTGACCGAGGGCGCCTTCCAGACGACGAATAACGCAGCGGCTAACGGTGGCACCAACGCATTCGTCACCGAGCTGAACCCGACCGGCAGCGCGCTGGACTACTCCACCTACCTGGGCGGGAGCGGCGGCGAGTACTTCACTGGCCTCGGCTTTGGCGACGGCGCCAGCGGCATCGCCATCGATTCCTCCGGCAACGCCTACGTGACGGGGTCGACCAGATCCACCAACTTTCCGGTGACCGAGGGTGCCTTCCAGACGACGAATAATGCTGTATGGTCTGGTTGGAACGTGTTCATCACCAAGCTGAACCCGACCGGCAGCGCGCTCGACTACTCCACCTACCTGGGTGGAAGTGGCGGAGCCGCAGCCATGGGCGACAGCGCGAGCGGGCTGGCTCTGGACGGCTCGGGCAATGCGTACATCACGGGGCAGACCTGGTCCACCAACTTTCCGGTGACCCCGGGGGTCTTCCAGACGACGAATATCGCAGATGTTGTCTCCGGGTTCGTGGCGAAGATTTCGACAAGTATCACGGGGCCCTTCGTAAGCCTCTCCTCGCTCGGTCTGACGTTCGGCTCGCAGAACCTTCACACCACCAGCGGGCCCCAAACGGTGACCGTCACCAGCGCCGGCACGGCCGACCTCACCCTCTCGACGGTCACGCTGGGCGGTACGAATTCCAGCGACTTTGCCAAGAGCGCCGACACGTGCTCGGGAGCCACGGTCACGCCCAACGGTACTTGCACGGTCAGCGTGACCTTCACGCCGTCCGCGACGGGGAGCCGTAGCGCCTCACTAAATTTCACCGACAACGCCTCCAACAGCCCCAGCCCGCAGACGGTGACTTTGAGCGGAACCGCGACGGCGCCCCTGGTGAGCTTGTCCGCCCCTAGTTTAAGTTTCGGCAATCAGCTCCTGAGCACGACGAGCACCGCCCAGACGGAGACCGTCACCAACACCGGCACGGGTAACCTTACCATCTCCACGGTGACGGTTGGCGGCACGAATGCCAGCGACTTTGCCAAGAGCACCGATACCTGCACGGGAGTTACGGTCACGCCCAATGGCGCCTGCGAGGTCAGCGTGACCTTCACGCCATCCGCGACGGGGAGCCGTAGCGCCTCACTGAATTTCAACGACAACGCCTCCAACAGCCCGCAGACGGTGACTTTGAGCGGAACCGGAACGGCGGCGCCCCTGGTGAGCTTGTCCGCTCCAAGTATAAGTTTCAACAGCCAGCTTATGAGCACGACGAGCGCCGCCCAGGCGGAGACCGTCACCAACACCGGCACTGCTAACCTCACCATTTCCGCGGTCACGATAGGCGGCACGAATGCCAGCGACTTTGCCAAGAGCGCCGACACCTGCACGGGAGCCACGGTCCCGCCCATCGGCACTTGCACGGTCAGCGTGACGTTCACGCCGTCCGCGATTGGGATCCGCAGCGCTTCACTGAGTTTTGCCGACAACGCCAGCGGCAGTCCGCAGACGTTGGGCCTGACCGGCACAGGCGTTACTGGCGCTGTTGCACCGGCTGTCTGTCTCACCGCGGCAACCCTCACATTCCCGGGCCAAGGCTTGCGTACGCCGAGCGCCTCTCAAACTGTTACGCTTAGCGATTGCGGCAGCGAGACCTTGACCCTCACCAGCATTGCCATCACGGGGAGCAACAGTGGCGACTTTGCCCAGACCAACACGTGCGGATCGACGGTTGGGGCGGGAGCCAACTGTGCCATCTCGGTGACCTTCACACCGACGGCGCTGGGAAGCAGAAGCGGAGCCATTACGATTACGGACAATGCCCCGGGCAGCCCACAAACGGTCAGTTTGGCCGGTACGGGCACCACTGCCGCAAATCCCGTGCCGTTCATCAACCAGCCACTCGCGCCAACAAGCGTCGCACCCGGGGGGCCAGGATTCACTCTCACCGTCAAGGGCACGGGCTTCGTCTCCGGCGCAACGGTCAATTGGAATGGCGTGGCGCTGGCGACGACTTTCGTAGGGGGTGAAGAGCTTACGGCGACGGTGCCGGCGGCAAACATCGCCTCGCCGGGGACGGCTTGGGTCACCGTAGTTAATCCCGGTCCGGCCTTGATTTCGAACGTGGTCTTCTTCTCGGTAACAGCCTCCGTGCCGACGGTTGCTTTCAGCAACGCGAGCGGCTCGCCCATAGAGGCGGGAACTGAACCACGATCGATTGCGGTGGGAGACTTCAACGGGGATGGAAAATTGGACTTAGCGGTCGCGAACGAAGGCAGCAACAACCTGACGATCTTACTGGGAAACGGCGATGGCACGTTCACGCCCGCCGCCTCATCTCCGACCACTGGAGACGAGCCAACTGCAGTTGTGGTGGGGGACTTCAACGGGGATGGAAAGTTGGACTTGGCGGTGGCGAGTTCTGGCAGCAAC
>JBEKAD010000763.1:0-4734 GCA_050018435.1 Terriglobia bacterium | reverse complement strand
GCTGGCATGAGGTCCTGTGCCTGTGCCGGTCAGGCTCACCGTCTGTGGGCTGCCGCTGGCGTTGTCGGTCATGGTCAGCGTGGCCGTGCGGCTCCCGAAGGTAGTAGGTGTGAACGTCAGGTTGATCGTGCAACTGCCATTCGCCTCCACCGAGCTACCGCAATTGTTCGTCTGTCCAAAGTCACCAGGATTCGTACCCGTCATCTGAATGCTGGTGAGGCTCAAAGCCGCACTGCCCGCATCGGTTAGGGTAACGATCTGCGCAGCACTGGAAGATCCCACGCTCTGGCTTCCGAAGGTCAGGACCGTCGCGCTGAGACCGACGGTGGCCGAGGTGCCTGTGCCAATGAGGCTCACCGCCTGGGGGCTTCCCGCGGCACTATCCGCGATGCTTACCGAGGCCGCACGACTCCCGGAAGCGGAAGGCGTAAACGTCACCGTAATCGTGCAGGTGCCATTGGCTGCCACCGAACCGGGAGAGAGGGGGCATGTGGTGGTCTCGCCAAAATCGCCGGCATTGGTGCCCGTCACGGAAATGCTCGTGATGGTCATACTCCCGCTGCCCGTGTTCGTCAGGGTGATGGTCTGAGGCAGACTGGCTGTAAGTACGGGTTGGTTGCCGAAATTCAAAGTCGAGGCTGAGGTGGTAGCCACGGAAGCGGTGCCCGTGCCCGTCAAGGTCACTGACTGGGGACTGCCGGGAACATTGTCCGTGATACTTATCGAGGCCGTTCGGCTCCCGGAAGCTGTGGGCGTGAACGTCACATTGATCGTGCAGGTACCGTTCGCCACCACCGTGCCGCCGCACGTATTGGTCTGGGCGAAGTCGCCAGCATTGGCGCCTGTCACCGCGATGCTGGTGATGCTCAGACTGGCGTTCCCCGTGTTGCTCAGAGTAACGCCCAGAGATGCGCTGGTGGTAAGTAGGGACTGGCTGCCGAAGGGCAAGGTTAGGGCTGAAAGACTGATGGCCGGACCGATGCCTGTGCCGGACAGACTCACAGATTGCTGGCTGCCCGCCACGTTGTTGCTGTTGTCCGTGATGTTCAAAGAGGCTGTCCGGCTCCCGGTCGCTGTGGGCGTAAACGTGACATTGATCGTACAGCTACCACTCGCCGCGAGCGAACTGCCGCACGTGGTGGTCTCACCAAAGTCGCCGGGATTGGCGCCCGCAAACGCCATGCTGCTGATGGACAGGGCCACGTTCCCCGTGTTGTTCAGCGTAAAGGTCTGGGCCCCACTCGTCGTGCCGAGGTTTTGGCTGTTGAAGGTCAGGCTCGTGGTTGTAACACCCGCTATGGGGGCGTTGCACGTGCCGGTGAGGTTCACCGTCTGCGGGCTTCCGCCGGCGTTGTCTGTAATGCTCACCGAGGCTGTGCGGCTTCCGAGGGCCACAGGCGTGAACGTGACGCTAATCGTGCAACTGCCATTCACCGCCACCGAAGTGCCGCACGTGTTGGTGACACCAAAATTGCCTGCATCCGTGCCCGTTGCGCCGATGCTGGTAATGGCTAAACTCGTGTTCCCCGTGTTGGTAAGGGTCACGGACTGCGCTGCACTCGTTGTACCCGGGTTTGGGCTTGTAAAGGTGAGGATCCCAGTGGAGAGACTGACGGCCGGACCCGTGCCGGTCCCCGTCAGGGCCACCGTTTGCGGACTGCTGGCGAGACTATCCGCAATGCTGACCGAGGCCGTACGGGCTCCGGGGGCAATAGGTGAAAACTCCACGACCATCGTGCAGTTGGCGTTTGGCGCCAACGAACTGCCGCAGCCGTTCATCTCAGAAAAGTCGCCGACATTGGCACCCGTCAGACTGATGCTGGCTATAGTAAAGCTCAAGTTGCCCGTATTCGTTAGGGTAACGCTCTGCGCCGTACTCGTCGTGCCGACATTTTGACTCGCAAAGGTCAGGATCGAGGCGGAGAGACTAACTTGGCCGGAAAGGCCCGTGCCCTTCAAGGTCACTGACTGGGGACTGCCGGGTACATTGTCCGTGAGGCTTATCGAGGCCGTTCGGCTCCCGGAAGCTGTGGGCGTGAACGTCACATTGATCGTGCAGGTACCGTTCGCTACCACCGTGCTGCCGCACGTGTTGTTCTGGGCGAAGTCGCCAGCATTGGCGCCTGTCACCGCGATGCTTGTGATGACCAAACTTGCGTTCCCCGGGTTGGTCAGGGTGACGGACTGAGAGGAACTGGCCACGCCCACGGACTGGCTCCCGAAGGTTAAGGTGGAGGGATTGAGGGTCGGACCAGTGCCCGTGCCGGTCAGACTCACGGATTGCTGGCTGCCCGCCACGTTGTTGCTGTTGTCGGTGACGTTCAAAGAGGCCGCCCGGCTCCCGGAGGCTGTGGGCGTGAACGTGACGCTGATCGTGCAGCTACTACCCGCCGCTAGCGAACTGCCGCACGTGGTGATCTCCGCAAAGTCGCCGGGATTCGTGCCGGTCACTGCCACGCCGGCGATGCTCATATCCGCGTTCCCGGTGTTGTTGAGTGTGACGGTCTGCGCCGCACTCGTCGTGCCAACGTTTTGGCCGTTGAAGGCCAGGCTTGTGGTCGTAACACCCGCTAAGGGAGCGCTGCCGGTGCCGGACAGGTTCACCGTCTGCGGGCTGGTGGTAGCATTGTCGGTGATGGTCACCGAGGCCGTGCGGGTCCCCGGGGCCGTGGGCGCAAACGTCACACTGAGGGTGCAACTGCCTCCTGGCACGACGGCGCTGCCGCAGGTGTTCGTCACCGAAAAATCCCCGGCATTCGCGCCGGTCACTTGGATGCCGGTGAGGGTCAAAGTCGCGTTCCCCGTGTTGTTCAGGGTCAGGGTCTGGGCCCCGCTCGTCGATCCTACAGGCTGGCTAGCGTAGGAAAGGGTTGAGGCGAGGCCGACTACGGGACCGCTGCCCGTGCCGGTCAGGCTCACCGTCTGCGGGCTGCCCGGAGCATCGTCGGTGATCGTCACGGCTGCCGTCCGAGTCCCGGGGGCGTTAGGCGCAAAGGTCACACTGATCGTGCAGTTGGCCCCCGCCGTCACTGAACTTCCGCAGGTGTTGATCTGAGCAAAATCGCCGGCGTTGGCGCCCGTGACCGCCAGGCTGGTAATGTTCAGTGCCGCGTTCCCCGTGTTGCTGAGGGTAACAGGCTGCACCCCACTGGTCGTCCCCAGGGTTTGGCTACTGAAGATCAGGCTGGTGGCGGTAAGATTGACTGCCGAACCGCCACCCGTGCCGGTCAGGTTTACGGTTTGCGGGCTGCCCGTGGCACTGTCGGCAATGGTCACCGCGGCCGTCCGCGTGCCGGGGGAGGTAGGCGTAAAAGTCACGTTAATCGTGCAACTGCCCCCCGCCGCCACCGAGCTTCCGCAATTGTTGTTTTGACCAAAATCGCCCGTATTGGTTCCAGTCAGCACCAAGCTGGTAATGCTCAAACTTGCGTTCCCCGTGTTGGTCAGGATGACGGCCTGGGCCGTGCTCGTCGTACTCACGGTTTGACTCGCGAAGGTCAAGGTCGTAGCTGAAAGGCTTACCGCGGAAACGGTGCCCGTGCCGGCTAAGCTCACAGTTTGCGTGCCATTGCTGCTGTCATCCGTGACGACGAGCGTCCCGCTGCGGCTCCCCGCGCCGGCAGGGGTAAACGTGACGCTAATCGTGCAAGTACCATTCGCTGCCAGCGTACTGCCGCAGGTGTTGGTCTGAGCAAAGTCGCCGGCATTCGTACCTGTGACCACAAGGCTGGTAATGTTCAAGGTGGCGTTACCCGAGTTGCTTAGAGTAACAGTTAGAGGGGCACTGGTCGTAGTTACGGATTGGCTCCCAAAGGTCAAGCTGTTGGTGGAAAGACCAGCTACCGGAGCGGTACCCACGCCCGTGCCCGTCAGGGTTATCATCTGCGGGCTGCCGTTGGCATTGTCGGTGATGCTCACCGCGGCCGAGCGACTCCCCGCGGCACTTGGGGCAAACGTCATGTTAATCGTGCAACTGCCCCCCGCCGCCACCGAGGGGCCGCAAGAGGTGGTCTCGGTGAAGTCTCCGGGATTGGCGCCCGTCAAGGTGATACTGGCAACGTTCAATACGGCATTGCCCGTATTGTTCAGAGTTACGGACTGCGCAGAGCTTGTCGTTCCGAGGCTTTGGTTACCGAAGGCTAGGCTATTGGCGGTCAAGCTGACCGTGGGACTGCTGCCCGTCCCCGTGAGGCTTACGGTCTGCGGGCTGCCAGCAGCGCTGTCCGAGATGGTCACCGTGGCGGTGCGGCTCCCGGCGGCCGCAGGGGTGAACGTCACACTAATCGTGCAGTTCTCCAGCGCCGGAAGCGAACTGCCACAGGTAGAGGTCTCAGCAAATTCTGCGGCATTGGCGCCGGTCACCGCAATGCTGGTGAAATCCAAGGTCCCATTGCCATTGTTCGTCAGGGTAACAGTCTGGGCTGCCGAGCTCGTCCCCACCAACTGGCTGCCGAAAGTTAGGGTGCTGAGGGAAAGGCCCACTCCGGCAGAGGTGCCCGTACCGGTCAGGCTAACCGTCTGGGGGCTGCCGGTGGCATTGTCCGTAAACACCATCGAGGCAGTTCGCGCCCCGGCGGCGCTGGGCGTAAACGTGACGCTGACCGTGCATTGGGCTGACGGCGCGAGCGAGGAGCCGCAATCATTGGTCACGGTGTAATCGCCAGTATTGGGGCCGGTCACCTGAATGCTGGAAAAGGTCAAGGCCGCGTTGCCAACGTTAATCAATATGGCGGT
>JBEKAD010000762.1:0-4168 GCA_050018435.1 Terriglobia bacterium | reverse complement strand
GCTTCCTTCTGTTACAATGCCGCTTATTCTCTTAAGCGCTTTGCTGGCCGGAGCATCGCACCGAGCCAGCAAGGCTTTCCCGATGGCTTAGGTGCGGCGTAGTGGACCAAGATTTGGAATTGCTTCAGCGGTGCCTCGCCGGCGAAAACTCCGCCTGGGAAGGTTTGCTCGGGGCCTACACCCGAAAAATCTATAACTTATGCTACCGCTTCACGGGCCGGGCTGAGGAAGCGGAAGATCTGACGCAAGAGGTCTTCATTAAGATATTTCAAACCTTGCGGAGCTTTGACGCCACGCAGGGTTCGTTTTCCACTTGGTTGCACCGAGTGGCGCGCAACCACTTGGTGGACCACTACCGGCGCACCAAGAAGGACCGGATGACGGGGTCCATCGAAGACGACTTGGAGACGCTCGTGGAAAGGCCCAGCCCAGGGGCAGGACCCACCGCCCACTTGGAGGCGCGGGAGCGGAAGGAGCAGCTCCAGCAGGCTTTGGACCGGCTTTCGCCGGACTTGCGGGAGGCGGTAGTCCTGCGTGACCTGCACGACCTGGACTACCTGGAAATCTCCCAGGTGCTGGGGGTTCCCCAGGGTACGGTGAAGTCGCGAATAAATCGCGGCCGATTGGAACTTGCGCGGGTCTTAAAGCGTATGGAAGGTATGAGAGGCCCCGCAAAGGCGGGAAGCGAGCCATGACGCATCTGGAAATTGAAAACTTGGCAAGCGATTACTTGGAAGGGCTCCTGGATCCGTCCCTCCAAGCGGCGGTGGAGGCGCATTTAGCCGGATGTGCGGCCTGCCGTGAGCTGCTGGGGGACGTCCGCCATGCGCTGGAGTTATGCCGGGCGGCGGAAGATGTGGAACCCAAGCCCTGGCTTGTTTCCAAGATCCTGCTGGCCACCATCGGGGAGCGCAAACCCACCTGGCTTGAGCAGATCGCTGCCTTCTTCCGGCCAGTGCTGCAACCCCGCGTGGCGTACCCCATCGCCATGACCGTCTTCACTTTTTCGATCATCGTCAACGCCGCCGGGCTGAACCTGAAGAGTTTGCGATATGAGGATCTAAATCCCCGCACCTGGGTCGACCGGGCCAACCGCCAAGGACACCTGATGTACGCGCGCGCGGAGAAGTTCTATTACGACCTGCGCGTGGTGTACGAGATTGAGTCGCGCTTCCGGCAACTGAGCGGCCAGCCGCAGGTTCAGGAGGAAGAAGCTCCCAAACCTGCGGCGCCGCGAGGCGGTTCCTCGCAGGGCACGCCATCCAATCAAACGATGGCCTCCCGCGGAGGCGCATGGGTAGTGGTGGCGGCCCAGAGCGAACAGTCTCTCCCCGCGGTCGGGAACCCGACCGGCTTCACCGGGGCGGGAAGGAGTGTAATCCCATGAAATGCGCCAATCACCCTCTCAACGACGCCTCCGCTTATTGCGGGCAATGCGGGCGCTCACTTTGTACCGACTGCAAACGCGACGTAGGCGGGATGATTTACTGCGAAAGTTGCCTGGCGGCCCGCTTGCACAGTCCTCTTACACCCTGGGGGGGAGTGGGGACCGGGCCGAGTCCCGGTGTGGCCCTGGCCCTGGGGTTCATTCCCGGCGTGGGGGCCATTTACAATGGCCAAATCATCAAGGCCGTCGTGCAGGTCCTGATCTTTGGTTCCATCATCGCCCTGAGTGACCGCGCCCACGGCGGCCTGGATGCCATTTTCGGGCTGGGCGGCGCCGCGTTCTACTTCTATATGGTGATTGACTCCTTCCAGACCGCCAAGGCGAAGTGCTGTGGCAAGCCTGTGCCGGAGTGGTTTGGCTTGGGCGAAATGAAAGTGAACGCCCCGATTGGGGCCGCGTTGCTGATTGGACTCGGCGTTCTCTTCCTGCTGGACAACCTCGGCGTGCCGGTCATCAGCCAGATCAGCAAGTTCTGGCCCGTCCTCCTGATTGTGGCTGGCTTCCTGCTGTTGCAGCGCCGGCTGGGCGGTGGGCCCAAATTCCAAGCTCCGGATAGCCCGGCCCCGCCCGAGAAGCCATCGGAAGGACCGAGCAATATTCCCGGCCCCAAGGGGCTGTAAGTGCAGGTGTCAGGTGCCAGGTGTTGGGTGCCAGGTGTCAGGGGCTAGGGAAAAACCAAGCAGCCAGAACCCCGTACCAAGTGCCTGACACCTGCACTAACCGGTACTGCGGAGGAGAGCAAGCATGGCAGCAATCGGCATTATCGTGGGGCTCATCGGCGCAGCCGTGGGCATCGTGGTCGGTGTGGTGGGTGGTTTGGTGGGAATGGTCTTGGGGTTATTGGGAGGCTCCCTCGGCTTGCTGCCCCTCTTGTTCCCCGTCTTACTGCTGACCCTCGGAATCATCTGGCTGGTGAAGGGATCGAACTCAAGAAATGTGACGGGAGTACGGGCAGACGGTGGCGGTCCCGTTCCGCCGCACAGTCCCGGCAACCCGCGGTAAGGTAACGGTAAGCTCGATCTTGAAGGTCGAACTACCTGGAGGAAAATCATGTTCCTACATGTCGTCCCCCTAGGACTTTTCGCGATGATTGTGCTGATCGTGGCCATCGCTTCCATGAAGAGGATGCGCGAGAAAGAGTTGGAGGCGCACCAACAGCTCCGCACCCAGGAAATGGAACACGAGCGCAGGATGAAAGAACTGGACCTTGAGAAAGCCAAACTGGAACTGGAGAAAGCGCGCACAACGAAAAACGGCTGAAACCAAAGCCCGGCGTCGCCTGGGCTCAGACCCAGCAGCCCGAGGAGGCTGACGAATATGAATTTTCCCTTCAATCCGGAACTGTTGATTCCGCTAGTGGGAACGATTTTCGGCACGGCGATGGTAGTAGCCATCGTAGGAATCGTCACCTGGCATAGGGCTCGCGACAAAGAATTGCAGTACCACCAGGATCTGCGCATTCGCGAGATGGAACACCAACACAAGATGAAAGAGCTGGAAGTGGAGATGGAAAGAATCAAGGCGCGAAGTATTCCGGGCCAAGCCGCCTGACAATCGTGCGGCCGCGCCGGCGCACAGGGGAGGTCATTGTCAATGTCACCGTTTCTTGTTCCTCTTGCCGTGTTCGCCATGGTCGTTCTGATTGTGGCCATCACCCATGTCGCCAAGATTCGCAATCTGGAAATAGAAGTTCACCAGAAGTTGCATATGAAGGAATTGGAGCACCAACGCAAAATGCAGGAACTCGAATTGGAACTCGAGCGTATAAAGCAAGGGGGGTAGTGCAGCTCGCAGCGTGGAATTATTAGGAAAGAAATCATGGGAGCAACACCTTCATCACCGGCGCGTTGGCGAGGCGGGCTTAAGTTTCCCGTCATCCTGATCGTGCTGGGAATAATGTTTTTGCTGGATCAACTCGTCCCTGGTTGTGGATTGGGCAAGACCTGGCCATTGCTGCTGGTCGTATTTGGGGTCTTGGAGTTGGTGGACGTAGCCCGGCCGCCGCGCCCTCCTGAGGGGCCGCGGGTCTAAGAAGAAGTAGGCAGTAAGCAGTCGGCAGTGGGCAGTAGGCAGTCGGCACCAAACCGGAGGAGGGACCGGAGGCAGCGCAGACCTGTTCTTCAGGTGTGCGGTCCTGAATGGCAGTGGCGGATGATGAGTTTGCTGGTCACTTGTCACTCGTCACTGGTCACTGCTCTCGGGAGGCAAACATGAGCGTCTACACTTATCGTCGTGGATCAATCTTCTGGGCGCTGACCTTAATTGGTGTGGGCGCCATTTTTCTTTGGCAAAATTTTGACCCTTCCATCCATCCCTGGCAACTGATCGCCAAGTTCTGGCCCATCCTCATCATCTTCTGGGGACTTTCCAAGCTCATCGAGTACATACAGGCGCAGGCCCATCCGGACATCACTCCGGCTCCGCTCTTTTCCGGCAGTGAAGTAGTGATGCTGGTCCTGATCCTGGTGTTGGGCACCATCGTTTCCAAGGTGGTCCTGCACCCCGGGCCACCGTGGGGATGGCATATTGACGACGATGAAATCTCCAACATGTTTTTGAATTCCTATACCTACACGCAAACTGTTTCCAAGCCGGCGCCGGGTACGCCTCACCTGGTGTTGGCCGACCAGCGCGGTGACCTCGCCATTCGCGGCGCTGACCAGGCGGTGATCGACGTGATGGCCAAGGAATCGATCCGCGCCGAGGACGAGAATGGGGCCA
>JBEKAD010000761.1:0-4603 GCA_050018435.1 Terriglobia bacterium | reverse complement strand
GTAGCCTCGCCGGGGCAGAGTTTCAATGAATTGTGAATGAGCGGCGGAATCGCCTAAGGCCCGGCGGAGCTTCTTGACCGCCGTGGCCAAACTGTGCTCGAAGTCCACAAAGGTGTTGCCGGGCCAAAGTCGCTGCCGGAGTTCCTCTTGCGTCACAACTTCGCCGGGCCGCTTGAGCAACACCGACAGCATTTGAAAGGGTTGTTCCTGGAGCCTTATCTTCACTCCGTGCTTGCGCAGCTCACCGGCTTGAAGATCAACTGCGAACGCGGCGAAGCGAACCTCGTGGGGGTGACTCGAAGCATTTTTCATGGAGGCCCACCACATTTTAGCGTGTATTCCAAACAAAGGAAAGCCTCTCCGAGAATCGGTGCTGTCCTAATTTGAACGTAGCGCCGCCATCTTGGCGGGTCAATGCCGGCTGGAAGCCGGCGCTACATCCGAAATTAGGACAGCACCCGAGAATCACTCCGCCTATCGAATCACCCTTGGTTCTGGATGGGTTTCGAGTTCATCAGGAGTTCACCAACAGTTCACCCGCAGTCCATTGATGTCGGAACCGGCCTAAAGGAGAATGACGGAGTTTAAGGAAAGAGTAAAAAAGATGGGGCGTACTCAAATGAATATGAGTATCAGAAAGTATCTCGGAACATCGGTTCTGTCGGTGGCGCTGCTTCTGGCCTGTGGCCTTCCCGCTTTAGCGGAGAACTCGCAGACTGTGACCTTTCACCATGATTTCGTGGTAAACGGGATAACTCTCCCGGCAGGTAACTGTGTGGTACGGTGGGAAACCAAGGGCTCTGAGGCAACCGTAGAATTCGTGGGGCTCGGCACGGCTGTTCTCTCCACAGAAGGCAGACTCGAGGTGCGTTCCAAGACCTCCGACCGCAATGTGGTTGTTTACGGCACCGCTTGGGACGGGACGATGTCCCTGGTTGAGATTCGCTTCGCTTACTCGAACGAGGTCCTCGTTTTCAATCAGTAGTTTCATCCCGAGAACCAGGGCGAATCGTTTAGCGGATGAGTTCAGTATGCGGCTGTTGCAAGGTGTGCACCAAGTGCTGGTGTGCGCGTGAAGACCGGAACCATACCTCAACTAGCGTGCGGCCGCGCCAGGCGATGGTGAGGGCCGGAGTGCTCCCCAAAAGGGACCAAGGAGAATAACATGAGAAAAAGAATTACCATCGTAGCGTCTTTGCTCATCGTTCTAGCGGCAGGATTGGCCTACGGGCAATCGTCGCCATTCGTTGTGAAAGTCAACGTGCCGTTCAACTTTATGGCCGGCGAGAAAGAGATGCCGGCCGGCGAATACAACATCCGGAAGGACAATCCGGGCGTCCTTACGGTGTACGACTCCGGGAGCGAGCACACCATCAACGTGATTATCATTGCGCACCTCGCCCCATCGGCCTCGAAGCACTTTGCTGGCGTGAGGCTCGTGTTCGGTACGGTCGGCGGCCAGAAATTCCTTTCCGAGGTCTGGCCATCCGACACGGAGTATGGATATTTGGTTCATGCGCAGAATGGTCAATGACATTGTGAAGCAGGATTAGGCAAGCACGCCCCCCCTTCCCATCCTGCCCGCAGGAAGGGGGAAACCACAGGGTCGAGAAGCAAGCTTGTAGCCATCTGTGAAAGGGCGAATCGTTTAGCAGATTAGTTCAGTATGCGGCTGTTGCAGGGTGTGCACCAAGTGCTGGTGTGCGCGTGAAGACCGGAACCATACCTCAACTAGCGCGCGGCCGCGCCAGGCGATGGTTAGGGCCGGGGTGCTCCCCAAAAGGGACCAAGGAGAACAACATGAGAAAGAGAATTACCATCGTAGCATCTTTGCTCGTCGCTCTAGCGGCAGGATTGGCCTACGGGCAGTCGGGGCTAATCGTTGCGAAAGTCAACATCCCATTCAATTTCATGGCCGGCGGGAAAGAACTGCCGGTCGGCGAATACACCATCCAGAAGGACGCCGATGAGGTCCACATTATTTTGCGTGACGGGGCGGGGCACGGCGCGATGCTCTTTGTCATTGCGCGCATCGCCCGGACGGACTCGAAGCGATCTGCTGGCGCAGTGTTGTTCGATACGGTCAGCGGCCAGAAATTCCTTTCCGAGGTCTGGCCATCCGACGGGGATGGATATTTGGTTCATGCGCAAAATGGAGAGAATGGTCAATGACATTGTGAAGCAAGCGTAGCGCAGACCTCCGCTGTGGAGGTCTGCGGTTCTTCATTAGGTTCACCCTTCTGAATCCGAGGGCAGGCCCCGTCGTTGAGATTTGTGGTTTTTTCGCGAGAAAAGCGGGTAGCGCGGCCCCCCGTTTATTTCGTTCTCCCCATCTGGCTCGTGTCGATGGGCTGAAAACCGATTTTCGCGGCGGGCGAGCCGGGCTTCAGGGTGAAGTCGCCATGCTCCGGATCGACGAAGAGCGGGTCCGCCACCAGCGAGTGCACGTCCTCTCCGCGCTTCTGCCATTCCGCCAGCGATTCTTTGACGAATTGAATCGGCTGCCCGCCCGCCTGCCAGTAAAGGTTGAAATCGAGGTGGAACTGGCCGTCTTTCCACGTGCCCTGGAGGAGCTTGCCTTCTGTCCAATACACGATGTTGTGCTCGAAGGTGAAGCTCAGGTGGGGTTCCTGGCGAGTGCGCTGAATCTGCCCCTCCCGCCCCAACGCAAAGATGTTGTTGCGGACAATGTTTTCGCGCCCATAGTGCTGATGAAAGCCGCCATCCTGGGTGCGGTAGACGATGTTGTTCTCGATCAGGATTTGGCTGCTGCCTTCGTCGGTGTAGATTCCCCAGCCGCCGTAAGCGTAGCGCGTCACATCGTGGCACCGATTGTTCCGCTCCACGGTGCCGGGCTGGACGCCCAGCGAGTAGATGCAACCCATATCGCTCAACAGGCCGCGGCCGATATTGTAAAGGTTGTTGAATTCAATCCGATTGTCATGCGCGGCAGTAGGGCCGTAGCCCCACGTCCAGCCGAGCGAAATGGCGGTGTAGTACGTGTCGCTGATTTCGTTGTGCGCAACCATGTTGCTGTCGCTCTGGCCAATCCATACGCCCACCGCCGCGGGATAGACGATGCCAATGTTGTGGATGTGATTTCCGGAAACCAGAGTCCCGCTCGTCGCCAGCTCTTCCTCCGGCGGGAGAGAGGACCCGCCGACCTTCACGCCTCCCGCGCCGAGGTCCGTCATTTCGTTGCCCATCACCTCGTTGCCATGAGAGCCTTTCCAAATCTCCAGCGCGTATTGTCCCAGATGAACGAAAGTGCACTGCTCGATGCGGCAATGGCGGGCGCGTCGGAGCTCGATGGCGGCGGGGATGTCGTAGGCGGCCTGCATGTCCACATACCCTTTCGTCGGCAGCGACCAATCGGTGTGCGCGAAAGTGAGCCCGCGCAGAACGATGTCGTGGACGAACTCGCTTGTTCTCTCTTTGCCTTCCATGCGGATCAACTGCGGGAGAAACGGAGCAACGAACTGGGCACGGCCCACATCTTCCCCCGGCAGGGCGAGGTACGAGAGCGTGCCACTTCGCCGGTCGAGGAACCACTCGCCGGGCGCGTCGAGAGCGTCGGCGGCATTCTCCACCCAGTAGCGCGCGTCCTTGTCATCGCCGAATTCCTGGCGCTCGGTGGAGAGCGTGGCGGTGTTGGTGGCGGGGTCCACGGCCTTGAGGGGCATGCGAAACTCCGCCCACTTTTCCAGGCCCACCACTTCCACGTCGCCTTGCTCAGCCCAGGCAGCATGAATATCCCCGGGGTGGAACTTGAAACGCGCCGGATTGCCCGCCAGGAACTGGCCATCGGCATGGTAGAAGCCCGTGTTCGGTGAGCGCGCACGCTGGCGGCGCTGGTCGTCCACAAAAAGTTGATGGAAGTACCACTCACCTTCTTTGACGGCGGGAACTTCCGCGGTCCAAAGTTGCGGGCGATTATCCTGCTCGCCCTCCGCCGCTTTCTTCCACCCCGTGATCGTACGGCCCCCGCTCAGAACCACCTTCTCGCCCGGGTAGGCGGCGTAGGTGATGGGGCACTTGGCGGTCCCGGAATCCTCCGGCAGAAAGACCAGGGGAGCGCTCAGGGTGTAAACCCCGCCGCGCACGTAAACCGTGACGGGCTGATGCAGCGGCTTGCGGGCTTGCATTGACCGGATGGCGTCACGGGCGTGGGCGAGCGTGGCAAAGGGCCCGTCGGTCTTGGCAGGATTGGGTTCAGGCAGCTTTCCTGACCAAGCGTCGTTGCCCTCCGGTGAGACATACAAAACCTTTCCCCTCGGGTGCGGGATTCCCGCGTGAGACATCCCGCCCGGCTCCAGCGCCATCCCTTGGGGCGGGAAAGGGACTTGCTCGGAGGCGATAAACAGAAGTGCGCTGATGACAAGTCCAGGTAAAAGTAAAGTTCGCATCGTTCTTGGGTTCTTCATGAATGAATCCTGTGACCGAGAATTTGAGCGCCGACATTATAGCCCCTGGATCGCTGATAAAGGGAGGCTAACAGTGATGTTAGAAAGGGTGTGCTGAAAAGGAAGGATTGATGGGACCGTGGCAGGCCCTGGCAAGCGGGCCTTCCCAATCTTATCCCTCGCTGGTTTTTATATTCAAA
>JBEKAD010000760.1:0-4481 GCA_050018435.1 Terriglobia bacterium | reverse complement strand
CTTCCGCCGCCCCCAGCGCGCCAGCCGCACTGGCCAGCAGGAAGATGATGAGTAGAGCCACCCGGCGCAATCCGGGCCCACCTTCGGTTGCTCTCTTCGATGAGTATAGTGTAGCGCCGCCCGTTAGGGCGGCACATGCCGGGCTAAAGCCCGGCGCTACAAGGGAAACCACGCGAATCAAATTCATGACGCACGGCACTAGAAGGCTACTCGAAGGAGTTGCACCCGTCAACAAATACGGGTAGTGTCCCAATATTGTGTTGCTGTCAAAAATCGGGTATCCCGCTAATGGCGGTGCTTTGTTTTGTGAAAAGGGCTTTGGTTACGGTGCGGAGATCAAGAATCATCTTGTATGTGGAGGATGCCGATACCGGATCATTGACGACGATAAAGCCAAATTTCTTGTACCAATCCAAAGCCGTAGGATAGGCATCGACGACGATGCACCGGCATCCTACATTCTGCCCGATAGCTAAAGTACGTTCAATTGCGTCACGCAGAAGTTGGGTGCCCAGTCCTTTTCCTCGCAATTGTTTGACCACGGCCAATCGAGCAATTAGGACGGCTGGCACCATCTTATATGGAAATCTTCCGAGGTTTGCGGGTAGGCCGAGGGTTGGGACTTCAGTCATCGCAAGCGTGTAGTAGCCAATTACTATAGGTCCATCCGCCAAGATAGGCGGCATGAGCGTATTGACCATGACATACGTTGTACCGATACCGTATCTGTTTTGATTCTGCCATGCAAATTGTTGGATGTACTGATTCAGAGAGTGATCGCCACAATCAAATGCAGCTCGTACATGCTGGCGTTCCAAGCGACAGACTTGATATATCACGTTTTACGGGCGAGGGGCTCTCAACGCCTTGATAAGCTCGGGAGTCGGCTCGGCAGGTTCCTTGGCCAATAAGTCGGCAATCCGTGCCTGTTCCGATGCGGTCCATTCGACAGGGACAGAGGGCAGTTCGTCCAAGGCGACTGATAGACGAGAGAAATCAGGTTCGGCTTTGGCCGACGCTTGGCTCTGACGAACTGGCGGCTTGTGTTTCTCTGACATACTTCCACCTTACCGGCCAATTTATTATAGCAGACCGGCTGAGCAGGTCAATGAATTTCTGGGAGCTTGGCCCTCCCTCTATAGAAAGGGCATATTCAATGGTATCGGGTGTGGCACATTGACTTTGACCTTTATTACTAGATGTACCTCATTCTCGCTGTGGTCGGGTGAAGTGGCGGGAGTTAATAAGCGATCTCCGGTTACCCGGAAGTCGGTTATAAGGCTATCGTCTTCAAGCAGGCAGAAAAACGGATTTTCTGCTTGGCCCGCAGGCTTCTGCCCGCCGATTTCTTGACCAGGTTTCGGCATCCTCAAGCCGTCAAAGAGAGTCTTGATTCTATTGTCGATGTCTCCGCTTTCGTAGATAAGCTTTCCGGGGGGTGAGCATCTTAAAAAGAGAATATCCAAGCTGCACGTCGTCAGAAAGCTCCTACAGATTAGCGGCGCAAAACGGAAATCTCCGATGCGGAATTGCTCGGCGAATTGATCAAGTGTGAGGTAGGCCGTGTCTCCGAATACATTCGCCGGATGAACCCCCAAGTTAGCGAAGTCCTCGCCGAAAACGGTGAAGCCCTCGTTCTTCATCCGAAGCATTGCGGGATGTGTTTCCCAAAGCTGAGCCAACTGCGGATTCATTTGCCTACGGATGGCGAATTTGTCGTCTAGTCCACCTGCTGCCTTTAGTCTTCCACTATACAGAAGATGGAACTCCATATGTTCCTTCATGCCGTCGGTAAATATCCAAGCGGGCCATTCGAGCCCCCACGGATAGTGAGTTGCCGTAATTTGAGAGAGCATACCACACCTCGTTTATCTGATATGTGAGTTTTTGCTGGAATTGGGGGAAACCTGATTTTACCGGATGGCTGCTGTAAGGAATTCTTGCACTGCCCAGATGTGATCCGCAATCCCCGCTTCCATTGCCGGGGTCACTCGAAGAGTCTAAGGAAGGCGGTACAGGCAAGGTGGGCAAAGAGAAAAGGGGGAATAGATAATTAACCGTATTCTTCCAACCACGTTCCGACCATTGTTAAGTCCCGCCCGCGAAGGACTTGCACTCGACGCTTTTTCAAGGCTTTCACCATACGAGTTAGATGTGCTTGAAACTCAGTTCTGTCTACTTGCCGATTGGGGAATACCGGAACAAGGGGACAAATGGTTTTTTCGAAGAACTCAAAGTTGTCCTCTATCCGTTTCATGTCAACTTCCGCCAGCCATCTTGGTTGAGGAAGAAAACCGGGCTCATTCGGAATTTCCCGAATGTGTGACATGCCCCCGCAACCTTGGACAAACATCTTAACTTTCCACAAGGCATAAATTGCTACATATCCTGCTTCCGTGCACGACATCGACTTGCTGTAGAACGGCTTGAACAAAGCTTCGGCATACTCTCGCCCAATTCCTAGCAGGATGCTGAAAAAGTCGAAAGGCGGCCTGTTTTTCCCCACTTCGGCACCTGTAAGTCCTTTGTTTTCAGGCGAGGCTAGCAATATAGTTATCCCGAAAAAGAGTTTTTCAGCATCCTGCTGGAGGCTCGTAGGTATCCACTGGCACAAAATGCCTTCCCGATGCGTAATACAACAGCATTTGGTCCCTTTCTCGGGCTGTGATTAGAATGCTGGCAAAGGATTTCTCAGCTTTCGGCGGCTGGGTGTAATGCTTGTGGTGAAATTGTTTGTATATTCTCCTTACTTCATTGAGGGCACTTTTACCTATCTGCTCTTTCATCGCCCCCTGCAAGGCATCAACCAATTCTCTGGCAAACAGAACATCGCCGGAATATACCAAGTACATGCCTGCTCGCTTGTTAATCCCGAAGATTTTCGCTTGGTATTTTTTGCCTTGATCCAAGGTGATTTGTGAATCTGCGCAGAGGATTACCCCGTCTCTGCACTTGAACCCCGCCGCGATGGTCATAGCTTTGGGCATCCCCTGTCGGTATGGCCTGAGAGGATACGGCAGACGTTGATGCGTGTCAATTCGCGGACACATAGCTTACCTCTTTCACTTGCGGCAGTCCCCCCAAGTGCTATACTCACGACATTTATGGAAGGATAAAACGCCAATGAATCCACGGCGACTTGACGGCGGGTCCCAAGAACTCGGCGAGTTGATCCGCCATAGCCTGCAAGGCACATTTCCGGGTATTGAGTTTTTCCTTGAGCCGCTTGACCAGACTGAGTTCGGAGTGTACTGGAAATACAAAGCGCCGGGGGCACCGAGCGAGAAAGATGTGCGCGTACACATGGCGCTGAACTGGCCAAGCATTGACGCTAAACTCAGGGACTCGGATGTGCAGGCAATCGCGGGTCGCACAGGAGGAGCTACGGGTGTTGCATCAATTCTTCAGTCTCTCAAACCCAAGAACAAATCGCTGAAGACCTGTCCGCACTGTGGGAAGGACTGCCGTAGGTCCGCGAGGGCATGTGTACACTGCGGGGCTCCTTTCCCCACGTGCTACGTTTGTGGGGGCATGTTGTACGCAGATGAAAAGTATTGTGGGAAATGCGGTGTAGAGTATCACTCCCGCCCGCTACCCGTTCCTGTCCCCGCGCTCACCCCTGATTCCCTTTCTCCTGATGCAAGGCGTCTATTTGACGCTATCACGTTGATAGACAATGAGCAGAGCGCTCGGGAGTTCTTTGATGCCGAGGCCGCGCAGATTCAGCGGGCAAAGGACGCCGGGACTTTTTAGACTCGGGATTCGGCCACGGGGACTGTATGTCGGCTCTTGCGTGAATGCTTCAAGGCGGGTATGACAGCGGAACGTGTGGCCATGTGGCGCGGAGTCATCGTCGCGGTTAGTTTGCACGCGGCGTGCCGCCGGTTTTGACCCGTCCACCTTTAGCCAGTTTTAGTGTGACCACGGAGGTGTTGCGCTCTCATTCAAAGGCGGTCTCTACTTCTGCATGAAATGGACGTGGTTGCCCTAGCCAGCAGTATTCATTAACAGCCCCGACTTCGTGGGCAACAATCTTCCAAAGCGTCGGCAACGCAGAATTAGGACACTACCCGGAGCCTGGGATGGGCAGTTCGGAGCTGATGGTGTCGAGGCAAAACTGCATGCTGCCGGAGAGTATCGTTGCGCGCTAGCGCAGACGTTAGTCTTTAGGGCAGCGATCCTCACGCGGCCGTGGGCAGTTTCACATTTTACCCCTTCCTGCGCAGCGACGTTTTGTAGCCTCTATTTCTCGCTTTTTCTCTTGACACGAGTGTCAGTCTGGTATACAATTAGGGTGGAAGAATGGAGGTGGCGTCGTGTCGCTGCGTAAGTCTCCCACCCTGACTCCTGCTTTGTTAGATTCCAATCGCCGCAACGCTATGAAATCCACGGGACCCCGGACCGCGCGGGGCAGGGCTTGGTCGCGGCTGAACCATTTTCGGCATGGAATGCGTTCGCCGGAGTACATCAATTTTTTTAAG
>JBEKAD010000759.1:0-4461 GCA_050018435.1 Terriglobia bacterium | reverse complement strand
CCGCCCTCAACCTCCGCTGTTCCAGGGCGGAAAAATCGCGCTTTCCCGAAGATTTCGTTTTCATGCACGCAGCGTAACACAGGATATGGCATTTGTCACTCTATTTTGCAGAAATCAGTAATATAGACTTGTACGCGATTGTTGTCAATCAAGGTTTTGGAGGGATACAGTATGCGGCAGAGTGAAAGCGTTACAGAGACGGCGGGCGGTTTGCTGCGGGTGTCCGAGGCAGCCGTGTTGCTTGGGCTGAAACCGTGCACGGTGCGGGCTTGGTTGCTCCAAAGAAAGCTGCCATGCGTCCGCCTGAGTGCGCGGGCTGTCCGGCTGCGGCGGGGTGACATCGAAAAAATCATTTCCCAAGGATTCGTTGGAGCGCGGCAATGAGCGGTGACGCGGCGCGTTTCGAGCGCACCCTGACTTGTGAAGGCGTTGCCCGCGCGGGTTGCGGCGAACCGGCCAAGCGCGAAGTGGCGGAATTGCTCTACCCCTGCCCACACCCCGAGCGCCACAAAAACGGCGATTCTCACCCCAGCCTCAAAATCAACACGAAAAAAGACACTTGGGGTTGCTTCGTCTGCGGTGTGGGCGGAACGCCGTGGCAACTTGCGGCCTTTATCGCTGGCGTGGATGCGGGCGACAAAACGGCTGTGAAAGCCTGGCTCAAAGAGCGCGGCCTACTGAGTGGCAAAAGTCCCAGAGGAAAACGCGGTGCTGACTATCACATTGTCGAAACATACGACTACCTCGATACCGAAGGAAGGGCCTGCCTCCGAAAGCATCGGCTGGAAGCCGAGGGCAAAGAAAAGACTTTCGAGTGGGAACACCTGGAAAAAAACGAATGGGTAAAAGGGCGTGGTGGGTTGCGGCCCGCGCTTTATCGTTCCAATGAAATCAAAAATGCGGTATGCGTCCAAATCCATGAAGGGGAGCGGAAGGTTAACAAGGCTTTCGAGCTTGGGTTTTTTGCGACGTGCATTCCTGATGGTGCGAAGTCTTGGAGGCACGAATATGCCAACACGTTTACCGGGAAGCATGTCTCTATCTCCCCCGATAACGACGAATCGGGCCGAGCGTGCGCCTACATAATCGCAGCCGACATCTTCGGATGCGCCATGTCAGTGAGGATCGTCAACCTGCCGGGACTCAAGGAAAAAGGCGACATCGTGGACTGGCTGGTGAGTGGGGGGACGCGCGAGCAATTGGAAAAGATCATCGCAGAAACCCCGGAGTGGAAACCCGAAACCGGGGCAGAGATTCTTGACGCGGTTGTGCGCTTCGTTCGCCGGTTCGTTTCGCTGACTGAATTGCAAGCGCGAGCCGTGGCGCTGTGGGTTGCCCACACTCACGCTTTCGCCGCGGCGGATTGCACTCCATATCTGGACATCAATTCGGCAGAAAAACAAAGCGGCAAAACCAGGCTTCTGGAAGTCTTGCGCTTGCTCGTTTTCTGCGCATGGTTCACGGGCCGGGTTACGGCGGCTGTGCTCACCCGCAGGATTCACGCGGAGCGCCCGACGCTCTTGCTTGACGAATCGGACGCAGCGTTTGCAGGAGAAATAGACTATGCGGAAGCCCTTCGCGGGATATTGAACACGGGCTACAGGTGCGGGGGTGCGTCGTCATGCTGTGTGGGCAAGGGCGCGGATATTGGCTACAAGGATTTCTCAACCTTCTGCCCGAAGGCAATCGCGGGCATTGGAAAGTTGCCCGACACCGTGACTGACAGAAGCATCCCTATTCGACTAAAGCGGGCGGGGCGCGGTGAGGTTGCGCGTTTCCGCGAACGTGCGGCACAACGGGAAGGATCGGAGGTTGCGGCCCGGCTTGCCGCGTGGTCTGCATCGAATCTCGAAATGCTGCGTCAAGCCCGGCCCGAGATTCCGGCGCAATTGAGTGACCGGCAAGCGGACACGTCGGAGCCATTGTTAGCGATTGCGGATTTGGTGGGCGCTGACTGGCCGAAGGTGGCGCGAGCTGCGCTCGTGGAATTATGCGGGGGCGCGCAAGGCGAGGATGACTCGATTGGCGTCAAGCTGCTTTCCGACATCAAGCGCATTTTCGCGGAAAAAGAAGTTGATGAGATATGCTCTGGCGAAATATGCGAAGCTCTGGCTCTGATCGAAACTTCACCTTGGGGGGAGTGGAGCAAGGGGAAGCCCATTTCCACCGCGAAGCTGGCCCGGCTGCTAAAGCCGTTCGAGATTGTGCCGGACCGCATCGGCGGGAAGGATTCTCAAGCGCGCGGATATACGCTCCACCAGTTTGAAGATGCGTTTTTCCGCTATCTCCCCCCTTCCCCCCGGTTTCAAACCGTCAACCCGTCAACCGACCGCATAAACGCTGGCGAAAATGAGGATTTCAAGCCGTCAACCGAAAGTGTGGGTGACACATTGGAAAATGCGGTTTCACCCGCTAAAAATGCGGGTGGTGGACAGGTTGACACTTTGAAACCCGGAATAGGCAGGGAAGAGCGAAAACCGGCAAAAGGCCAAGCCCAAAAAGTGGAGGTGGAATGGGAAGCCTAAGCGCAATCGACTTGCTTGACCGCCTTTCATTCTTCGGCTGCCAAGTCCGGGTTGAGGGAGACAAGCTGAAAGTCCGTGGCCCAGATCGGCCCGAGGTGGAAGAGTTGGTTTCCGAGCTTCGCCGCGAGCGAGAGGCGGCCATCGCATTCTTGCGAGACCGCGAGAGCAAGCCGCCATCCCTCGAAGAGGTACGATCCAGCCTTCCCCCCTGCGTCAAGCTAGTGAGCTACGAGCCAAAGCAAGCGCCCTTCGCCGTGGCCCCGGTTTCCGTTGTCACCAATGCCGGGAAATTTTATCGGGCTTACCTCGCCGATCTCTCCCGGCGGCTGGCGAAACCCGAGGGCTACCATTGCCCACCCCTGCGCGACATCCTAGCGAAGCTGGCGGACGCCGGGTTGGAATTGGGAGTTGACGGGATTGTGAGCCGACCCACGCCGTCACCAAACGGAGCAAACGGCAAGGGAGGTGAGCGGTGACCGCAAAGGGCAGAACAGCCAATGGGCAATTCGCGGAGGGCAATCCGGGCGGCCCTGGGAACCCGCACGCCAAGCAGCTCGCGGAATATCGGGAAGCCGCGCTTGCAGCAGTAAGCCCCGAAGACTTGCGAGAGATCATCGCGGCCCTCGTTTGCAAGGCCAAGGCGGGCGACTGCGTGGCCGCGCGCGAGGTCCTGGACCGCATCTTTGGAAAAGGCGGAAAGCCTCTCCCTCCGTATGACATGCTGGAGGAGTTCTGGGGGTAGCGATGCCGCGAAAACGCAAGACCCCGGTCCGCGACCGGCAGCAGGAAACCGCCGAAAAAGTGGCCCGCGTGATCGGCGCTTACGCGCTGCGGGGCGAGCTTTGGGCCTTCCGCGCCATCGCCGACGCCCTGGAGGGCACGGTGGACGGAAGCCCCCCACCGATAGACGCAGATGCACTCGTGGAAGCGGGCTTGGGCGCCGAAGAGATCATCCGAAAAATCCGCCGTGCGTACACAGGTGTTAGGACGAAACGCGCCTGAAGGAAAAAGGCGAATGCGTGCCAAGATGCCCATTGAAAGCCCTGGAATGGCGTTTTGTCCGTTCTGTTCCAGATTATCAGAACAACAGTTTCTCTCGCATTTCTCGCCGCAAGTCGCCATAAGGTGGCCACTGGCGCGGCTGGGAGCCAATCCTAGCGGTTTCGAGCATCGGGGGCAGCCAAGAGGCAGCACAAAACCGCGAAAAGTGAAGTGTTTGAAAACAGGGGAGTTATAGACAGAATTCTAGTTAACATAATAACTGTTATAAGACACATTATGCTTAGATGCAAGAAATTTAGTGCTTGACAGGCGCTTCCCCTTGGGTGTAGGCTTCGGCTATGGCGAAAAAAGTTTTGACGATCACCGAATTCGCTTCTATGGGCGGCAAGGCGCGGGCAGCCCGCCATGATGCGGCAACCCTGAGCAAGTGGGCAAGGCGTGGGGGCAAGGTGCGGGCAGCCAAGCACACCCCGGAAGAGTTGCGGGCCTTTGCTGAGAATGCCGGACGGCGGCCCTGGAAGATCACGCCCAAGGTCCGCAAGCGCATCCTGGGGATGATTGCCGAAGGCCGTAAGCATCGGGAGATTGCAGAGCAATTCGGTGTGAGCTTGAGGGCCATCGGGCGGCTGGTTGCCGAAACGAAGGGAGAATTATGAAAAAGTTACTGTTGATGGTACTCGTATTGGTAGTGGGAGGGATGGCCACGGCGCTTGGCCAGGCTATTCCCATGGGCGCGAAGCTATACATCGTGCCGAATGAAGGGTTTGAAGTCTATCTAACCGCAGCCCTAGCAAACAAGAACGTCCCGGTGGTTGGGTGCGCGACATAAAAGTGGGAACCAGGCAGCTCTCTTTTTTTGTGGCACGTAACCTAGCGTAATGTTACGCTAGGTTGAGGAGGGAAATTTCCTATGCCTGAGTCTCTCGCGGAACTC
>JBEKAD010000758.1:0-3026 GCA_050018435.1 Terriglobia bacterium | reverse complement strand
GGGCTGAATGCGCGCACCCGCGGTGTCCAGCAGAAGATGTGGGACACGATCAGTTGGGGGAGAGGGGGGACCGCAAGGCGGAGGGGGCCCCACGTTTTGCGGGTCGTGGGGGTGAGGGGGTCAGTACCAAGAGGAACGCCCGGGGTCAAGTTCGTATCATGCGCCACGGTCTTGACCCCCTCACCCGGCCCGCCTTGACCTGGAGAAAGCGCCGGTTGCGGTCCACCCTCTGTTGCCGCGGCGACCGAGGGAAGTAAATTGAAATCACCCCCCTCCTGAAACGAGGAGTGGAGCTATTTTTATGAAATTCCTTCGTCGTTTGCCTGCGCTGTTCCGGAAAGAGGAGCTTGACCAGGAACTCTCCGACGAGCTGGCGTTCCATCTCGAAAAGCAGATCGAGCAGAACATGGCGGCGGGGATGAGCGCGGAAGAAGCTCGCTACGCGGCACTGAAGAGCTTCGGCGGCGTCGAGCAGGTGAAGGAAGAGTGTCGCGACGCCTGGGGCGTGCGCTTCATCGACACTCTGCTTCAAGATATCCGCTTTGGCCTGCGCATGCTGGCGAAGAACCCCGGCTTCACGGCAGTTGCGGTATTGACGCTAGCGCTGGGCATTGGCGCCAACACGGCAATCTTCAGTCTGATTGATGCGGTGATGTTGCGGCCCTTGCCGGTACGCGACCCATCGCAGCTCGTGGTCCTTCGCTGGGCTGCGCATAAGTGGCCCCGGGCCAATTCGACGAGTTCCTACGGTGATTGCGTTTGGGGCGATGATAAGAATCCGTCAGGCTGTTCGTTGCCGTATCCCTTCTTCGAGTTGATTCGATCCGAGAAGGATGTGTTTTCCGGGGCAACGGCGTTTGCGGGACCGTGGGACCTCGTCCTCAGCGGCGACGGGCTGGCGCGCATGGCGCGTAGCCAGGTTGTTTCCGGGGATTACTTCTCGACACTGGGCGTGAAGGCTGCCGTAGGGCGCACGTTAGCCCCCGACGACGATACTCCTTCGGCCCTGCCGGTCGTCGTCCTGAGCTACGCCTATTGGCAGACCGCCTTCGGCGGCAACCCGGGCGCCATCGGTCGGACCATTTTCTTGAATCGCGTGCCGTTCACGATTGTGGGCGTTGCGGAGCCCGGCTTTACCAACCTTTCTCCAGGAAAGACGCAGAACCTTTTTCTCCCGCTTTCAAAGGTTCCCCGCTTGAATATTTTTTGGACCGAGGACATCCAAGTCCCCGGCAACTGGTGGCTGGTCATCGTTGGCCGTCTCAAGCCAGGCGTTTCCCTGGGGCAGGCGCAAGCGGCGGCCACGCTGATTTTTCGCAACGAGATGCTGCACGGGGCGAAGGCGCTCTCCAAGGAATCCGACGACCCGAGAATTCTCCTCCTTCCGGCTCAGCAAGGGCTCACCGGCCTACGCATATCTTACTCCCAGCCGCTCTACGTCCTGATGTGCGCCGTCGGCTTTGTCCTCTTGATTGCTTGCGCGAACGTTGCGGGCTTGCTGCTTGCGCGCGCCACGGCCCGGCAGAAAGAAATGGCGGTTCGTCTGGCGTTGGGCGCAGGGCGTTGGACTATTGTGCGCCAACTGCTTACCGAAAGCATCATGCTCTCGCTGGCTGGGGGCGTGCTCGGAGTGATTTTGGCTTTTTGGGGTGTCCACGGCGGGCTGGCGTTCATTGTGGGCAATGCGGGCACCCCGTTTCCGTTTGTGGTTGAGCCGGATTGGCGGGCACTTGCGTTCACCATGTCGATTTCACTTTTCACCGGAATTCTTTTTGGCCTCGCGCCGGCACTCCGCAGCACGCGGCTGAGTTTGACGCCCGCACTCAAGGAGAATGCCTCGACGCTTCCAGGCGGAGGGATGCACGGGCGCCGGCGGTGGCATCTGGAGAAGGCGCTCGTTGTCGTCCAGGTGGGGCTCTCGATGATTCTTCTCGTTGGCGCGGGCCTGATGGTGCGGACGCTCGAAAACCTTCACATCGTCAATCCCGGCTTCGACACGCGAAACGTCTTGCTCTTCGGCATAGATCCCACCCTCGAAAAATACTCGGATTCGCAGATTCAAAGGCTTTACCGCAACTTGCAGGATCAAATCGCCGCACTTCCGGGCGTAATCTCGGTCAGCTATTCCTCTTACGCGCTGTTGAGTGGCGCGTTTGCGACTCGCAACGTCCACGTCGAAGGGCAGCCGCAAAAGGCGACGGAGGAGGTGGACATGCTCGCCACCGGGCCAGACTTTTTGAAGACCCTGCGCATTCCGCTCCTCGAAGGCCGGACGTTCACTCCCGCAGACTTCGACGAAGCAGCCCAAGCCGCCGCCTCCGGAGAATTTCCCCTACAAGCTGCATCTCCCAGGGCGGACTCAGCGGCGAAGAAATCATTCGCCGGAGTCGGCCCACCAATCCCCGTCCTTGTCAACGCGGCCTTTGCTCACCACTTCTTCGCGAATCAGAATCCGCTCGGCAAGATGCTAGGCCCAGGCGACAGCGAAGGAACGAGCGGAGATTCCGCCGTAGGCAAGCCCCAATCGCGCTGTTGGGAAATCGTAGGGGTCATGGGCGACACAAAATACGAAAACCTGCGCCGCGAGATTCACCCCGCTGTTTTCGTTCCACTCATCCGTGGTGGAGCCTATTTCGAGGTGCGCACCGCCTTGAACCCTTCCGCTTTGGTCCCCGCCGTGCGCGACCTCGCGAAGCGCTTGGATAGCAATCTTCCTCTTTTTGCGGTGAGCACCCAATCGGAAAGCATCGAACGCCTCGTGACGGCAGAGCGCGCGATTGCACGCCTGGCAAGCTTTTTTGGTTTGCAGGCGCTTCTGCTCGCTTGCGTCGGGCTTTACGGCTTGCTTTCTTATGAAGTGGCTCGCCGCAGGCGTGAAATCGGCATCCGCATGTCGCTCGGGGCCGAACGCCGCGACGTAACGAGACTCATCGTCATGCGTGGGATGAGATTGACGGCGGTGGGAGTGGGCGTAGGCGCAGTTGGCGGCCTCGCCCTCACGCGGGTCTTATCGAGCTTGCTCTACG
>JBEKAD010000757.1:0-3355 GCA_050018435.1 Terriglobia bacterium | reverse complement strand
TAGGCTCCTCGCTTTCCCCGAATCGCAGCTTGGCGGGCGCGCCGTAAGTGGTGTCGCCCACCACGGGGTGGCCGAGGCTGGCCAGATGCACGCGGATTTGGTGCGTGCGCCCGGTTTGGGGCATGGCTTCGACCAGCGTGAAATTGCCGAAGCGCAGCAACACGCGGTATTTCGTCAAAGCTTCGCGCGGAGCAATTCCCCCCGCCTTCATGCGCGTGCGCCGTCGCGGGTCGCGGCCCACTGGCCTCGAGATTTGCCCGCTGTCGGCGGCCACGCGACCGTGGACCAGCGCCACGTAGGTCTTGTACACTTCCCGCGACTTGAACTGTTCACTCAGCCGGCGGTGCGCGGCGTCATTCTTGGCCACCACCACCAAGCCGGAAGTCATTTTATCCAGCCGATGCACGATTCCCGGCCGCAACTCGCCGCCCACGCTTGACAAAGCTTTAATATGGCTTAATAGGGCGTTTACGAGCGTACCAGACTTCACTCCGGCCCCGACATGCACCACCATCCCAGCGGCTTTGTTCACCGCCAAAATGTCCGAGTCTTCGTAGACGACCGCCAGCGGCAAGTCTTCCGGGGTGGCGCGCAACTCGTCATGCTCCGCGCAAACGCTGATCCGCGTTCCGGCTTCGATCTCCTCCCCGCCTTTCCTCGCCGGGGCCGAGCCGACCGTCACCAACCCTTCGCGAATCAGGCGCTGAATCTGGCTGCGACTCCAGTCCGGCATCTGCCGCACTAGGAAAAGGTCAAGACGGTCGCCGGCGGACTCCGCCGGAACGACAAATTGTCGCGTCTCCGCCATGCGCACTCCAAGAGTCAGGAGATTGAGTGATTTGGTCATCGGGTCATTGGGCCATTGAAAATCGCTAAATGGCGCGATGGCCCCATGATTCAGCGGCCCATTCGGGGGCGAAGGCCGCACTTTTCTGACTCCTGACTTCTGGCTCCTGGCTCCTGACTTCTGGCTCCTGACTCTTGACTTCTGGCTCCTGACTCCTGACTCCTGACTTCTGGCTCCTGACTCCTGACTTCTGGCTCCTGACTTCTGGCTCCTGACTTCTGGCTCCTGACTCCTGACTTCTAGCTCCTGACTCCTGACTTCTGGCTCCTGACTCCTGACTTCTGGCTCCTGACTTCTGGCTCCTGACTCCTTGACCCTAATCTGCAAAGAGCACTTGGAAAATGATGAAGCCCGCGCCCACCACGATGGCGCTATCCGCCAAATTGAAAGTGGCCCAGTGATAACTGCGGATGTAGAAATCGAGAAAATCCTCGACCAAGCCCGCGCGCATGATGCGGTCGTAGAGATTGGAGAGCGCGCCGCCCAGGATCAGCGACAGTCCGAGGCGCGCTTCCCATCGCAGTTTCTGGGTTTTGAGCACCAAGATCACCACCCCAATCAGCAGCGCGGCGGAAATGACAATCAGCAGGGGCGTCTTCCACCAGACCGGCGAATCGGAGAAAATTCCAAACACCGCCCCGGAGTTCTTGGTGTTGGTCAGGTTGAAAAATCCCGCCACGACGGGAATGACGGCGCGATCGGGAATGCGGCTTTCCACGAGGGCCTTGGTCTTCTGGTCGGCCACAAACACCGCCACGGCGATTACAGCCATGAGGATTCGCGAGATTATTTTCACCCTCGGGGTCATTGTCGGAGGCATAGCGATTTTGGATTTTAGATTTTGGATTTTCGATTCCTGTGTCCGTGATCTGGGCAATTCATCGCACCCATTTGATGGTTACCACCAAGGCACAAAGACACCAAGAAAGAAGAGAAAGGAGAAATTAACAACCTTCTGACTACCCGTACTCGTTTATGCCTTTCTTGGTGTCTTTGTGCCTTGGTGGTACATTGCTTCGAGCCTCATCGCGCCGCCTCGATTTCTTCGAGCGCCACCGAGCATCGTTCGCACACCGTGGGATAGCGCTGGTCATTTCCGACCTGTTCGGAATAATTCCAACAACGCTCGCATTTTTGGCCAGCAGCTTTTTCAATCTTCACACTCAGGCCGGTCAATCCGGTGGCGGTTGCGCCCTCCACCGCTTGCGGAGTGATCTCGACCTGCGACACGATGAAAAGTCCCGCAAGTAAGGCTCGATACTCCTCCACCAGCGGCTGAAGGTTTTGACTGACCACCAAGACCACGCGGGCTTCGAGCGATCCTCCGATGAATTTCTCCTGCCGTGCCACTTCCAAGGCCTTCAGCACCTCCTCGCGCAGGGCAATCAGGCGCGGCCAGTTTTCCAACCTCTGAAGGTGCCTTGCAGATAGCCCCGAGCGCAGGTCCGCGGGGGAAACATACTTGGCCAGGTGAACGCTCTTTTCCCGAAGCTGCGGGGTGGGAAGGTGCGTCCAAACTTCGTCCGCAGTGAAGCAAAGCAGCGGCGCCACGACGCGCACCAGGGCGTCGGCGATGCGGTAAAGCGTGGTTTGTGCGGCCCTCCGCCGGACGGAGCCGGCGGGCGCGGTGTAGAGGCGGTCCTTCAGGATGTCGAAATAGAACGCGCTCAAGTCCACGGTGGCGAAGTCGTACACGCCGCGATAGACCTTGTGAAAGGCATATTCGTTGTACGCAGCTTGTACGCGCTCCAGCAATTCCGCCGTGCGCGCCAGTGCCCAGCTATCGATCTCCTCAAGCTGGCTCCCTTCCACGCTGTCCTTGGCCGGATCGAAGTCGTAGAGGTTGCCCAGGCAATAGCGGAAGGTGTTGCGCAGCTTGCGATAAGCTTCAGAAAGGCGGGTGAGCATCTCCGGCCCGATGGAAACATCTTCGCCAAACTCCACGGAGGCCGCCCACAGGCGCAGAATTTCAGCGCCGTGCGTTTTGATGACCTCCTGCGGATCAATCACGTTGCCAATCGATTTCGACATGGCGCGGCCCTGCGCGTCGAGCACCCAGCCGTGCGTCAATACTTGGCGGTAGGGCGCTCGGCCGTGCGTTCCCAAGGCCACCAGCAGCGAACTGTGGAACCAGCCGCGGTACTGGTCGCCCGCTTCCAGATAGATATCGGAAGGCCAGGGCAGATCCCACCGGCGCCCTAAAACCGCATAGTGGCTGGCCCCGGAGTCAAACCAGACGTCGAGGATATCGGTCTCACGGCGCAGATTCTTACCACCGCATTCCGGGCAGTGAGCGCCGGGCGGCAAGAGCTCCGCTTCCGAATGCGCGTACCACGCGTCGGCGCCTTCCTTGCGGAAAAGCTCGAGGGCGTGCTGGGCCAGATTCGCGTCCAGAATGGGCTTCTTGAAGTCTCGGCAATGGAACACAGTGAGAGGCACACCCCAAACGCTCTGCCGCGAGATACACCATTCCAAGCGCTCGGCGATCATGTTGGAAATGAGCTCTTC
>JBEKAD010000756.1:0-2975 GCA_050018435.1 Terriglobia bacterium | reverse complement strand
GGGGCACGCCATGGCGTGCCCCTACGTTGGCGCACGCAGGCGCGGTCGAGGCGATGCAGGTGGATTTCAATGCGATGGATAATCGCCGGCGCCGCCGAGCCACCATACGGCGCTTTGAACTTTACCCCATTCCACCGCGAAGGATTGTGGCTGGCCGTGATCATGACGGCGCCCGCGGTATGCCGCGCCACCACCGCATAACTAACCGCCGGCGTGGGGGTGGCGGTATCCGCCAGCCAGACGGGTATCCCCGCAGCAGAAAGCACTTCGGCGGTAGTCAAGGCAAATTCCGCCGAAAGGAAACGCGTGTCGTAGCCCACGATCAGGCCGCGCGCCCCTGCACTTTCTTCGCGAACGTACTGAGCGATGGCTGCCGCCACCCGGAGCACGTTGGTGAAGGTGAAATCGTCGGCGATAACGCCCCGCCAGCCGTCGGTACCAAATTTGATTTTATCCATATGGTGCGTTGCTGGGGATGACCACAACTGACGCGAGGAGCGTTATGGCGCGGTCTTGGGCGGGGCATTTGTGTCGGCTATGATACCGCCGCTGCCACCGTCTCGAAGCTGAATGACACCAAAGCGCTCTTCGTAGTTCCTTACGTTTTGGGCGCACACGCTGGCGAATATCTTGAAGTGCAGCGGGGACATGATGACTTTGACCCGTTGCTCTGAAGTGATGTGGTCCGCTGCCGCATCGACAGCCGTGATCTCTCCAAATATCATACTGAAGTCGAATGCAGTGGATGCAAATACCGTGTTGTTTGCGTAAACGGAGCGGTAATCTGCACCCCTCTCATAGGTCCATTCAGGCTGCTTGTTTTCTTGATCTTCAGGCATAGAGTCTCCTATCCACAGGTAATTGCGTCGGTTGACTTGGTATCACGCCACCAAGTGACAAAGGCTCAATCTGAGACACTCCCTGCACCGTGGCTCGTGGTGCTTCGCCGAATAGAACGAATTGATTCTCTTGTTCTGTTGCTTCGCGCCTCAAGAATGCCGTTCGCCATGCGCTAGTGGCCTCACGCCGCCAGTAATTGGTTCTGCCCTGATCGAATACGCATTGAAAATATGTCCCTCGCAGATTGCGAGTAAGCAGATTTTGGTAGTACGGCTCCAGGGCATTGGCGGTTCGGGCAGGAAGAGCCTCGGGGACTATCGTTGTTGATGGGGTCTTGAAGACGTTATCGTGCTCTTCTTCCTCAAAGCTCGGCACATCTACTGAATCGGAGGTCAGTCCCATGTCCACGCGAGGAGTTTTGCTCATGCGATCCACGAGCAGACTAAACGGTACAAACCTAACGTCTAGACCCACATCGTATACGCGCGCCATTCTCTTTAGAGTTGTGATCGTCGGCCTTCCGTAATTGGGGGATTCCAGTCTAGAGATTGCCGTTTGCGGCATATCGACCAATGCCGCAAGTTCCTCTTGGCTCCAATTGCGCGCTTCTCGCATGGCGCGAAGTTGGTAGGCGAGTCCCTTGTTGATGTTGGACTCCACAAACTGTGCCCTTGCTTCCGGTCCTCTCGCCAGCCTTCGGCAGAGACTACCCCTCGACACTAAACGGGTGGGTTCTGGCCTCGCCTCGCTGTAGTTGGCTTCTTCGCTCTTTGGCAAGATCTTTAGCATTCTTTTGGTTACTCACTTTCTTGTCGGTTCCGACCAGCATGATGTATGTCTGATTTTCTTCAAGGCACCCATATATTCGGTATTTATGCGTAGCTGTTTTGAACCGTAGCTCGGAGATTCCGTCCTCTAGGGGTTTGAAGTGTTCAGGTGCCCATTCGTTATTCGGTCGTATCTGTAGTTGCAAAAGAACGTCCACGAGTTCATCTCTAGCGTCCTCCAACAACCCGTTAATCCAGTCACGTACCGGTCGGTTTCCGGCGGGCGTCTCGAACCCGAGGAAGGTCCAATTCCACTGTTTACGCTCGCGCCTAGTCATAATATCTCAAAATTGTATTATGTCAATAAAAAGATAGCATGGCCCGCATCGTCCACATCAATTTTGATATACAGTATACAGCGTCATGAAAAAAATGGCACTAAACCTAATTTGAACAGCATTAGGGTCAAGCCACTATTGTCGAAAAAACTACAGCAATTCTTTGAGCCCGGCTTTTTCCAGCGCCTGAACGGCTTTGCCCACCTCTTGGGAACGCTCGCGCGCGCAGACCAGCAGGGCGCCATCCGTCTCCACAATGACGAGGTCCTGAACGCCCACGGTCACCACAAAACTCCGCTTAGCGACAATTATATTGCCGCGCGAATCGAGGCACAGGCTGCACTCGGGCCGGACGTTGGCCTCTTTATCCTTTGCCGAAAGGTCGTAAACCACTGCCCAACTGCCCACGTCGTTCCATCCAATGTCGGCGGCGACGGCGTGAATGTCCGGGATTTTCTCCATGATGGCATAGTCAATGGAGATCTTCTCGAATTGCGGGAAGAGGCGGCGAAAGAGTTTTTTCGACCGGACACCCCCGGCCGAGGCCAACATCGCCAGTTGATTTGCCATCCAGGGTTGATACATTGCGAAATTCTCGAGCAGGGTGGAAGCCCGCCAGATGAACATGCCCCCGTTCCACAGATAACGCCCGGAGGCGACGTATCGGCGAGCGACGGTGAGCGGCGGCTTTTCCGTGAACTTTTCCACCCGGTAAATCTCTTGTCCGGCAATGCGCGCCTCAAGGGCGCCGACACGGACATACCCAAAACCGGTGTCAGGGCGGGTAGGCTTCAGGCCGATCACCACCGACCTACCTTCTTTTTCCGCGGTTTTACAGCCGGCGCGCAGCACGCGAAGAAACTCAGCGGGTTTAGTAATGGTGTGGTCCGCCGGCAGCACCACCATCAGGCCTTGGGGGTCGCGGCGCAAGATTTCGTGCGCGGCCACTCCCAGCGTGGGCGCGGTGTTGCGCGAGGCAGGTTCCGCCACGATCTGCGCGCGCGGAATCTGCGGCAAGCGGCGGCAAACG
>JBEKAD010000755.1:0-2914 GCA_050018435.1 Terriglobia bacterium | reverse complement strand
CGGCCGTATTGGCGCCGCCCCCGGCAAAGGTGGTGATGATTCCCGTGCCCGCATCAACTCGCCGCACTCGACTGTTGTTGGTATCGGCGATGTAAAGGTTCCCGGCGGGATCGACAGCGACATTGGCAGGCTGGTTGAGGCCGGCCGTCGCGCCGGTGGCCGACGAGCCGTCACCGCAAGTCTGGGAGCCCCCGTAAACACAGGGGGATACGCCGCCGCCGGCCACCGTGCTGATGGTCGTGAAGCCGGAGTCAGTCTTGCGGACGCGGTTATCGAAGGTATCAGCGATCAAGAGGTTCCCGTGACTGTCGAAACTCAGCCCCTTCGGATTGTTGAGGTAGGCACTCAAGGGAGGACCGCCATCGCCTAGATTCGCGGTGTATGTGCCCCCGCCCGCCACCGTGCTGATGATGCCGGTGTCAATGTTGACCTCGCGGATCAGCGACCCGTCGGCAATGTAGACATTTCCGCTGGAGTCAACCGCCACCGCGGCCGGCGAATTCAACAACGCGCTGGTGGCCTGCCCCCCGTCCCCGTTCGCGAACCCGCTCACCCACTGGTATCCTGTGCCCGCAAACACCGTGACGTTACCGCTGGTGTCGATCTTCACCACCAAATAGTAATTCGGCAGCGCGACATAGGTATTGCCCGAGTGGGGTGTGGCGACAGTGGTATCCACGGCAACGGAATAAGGCGTGGGAAGATTAGTCGTTGTCCCCGGGCCGCTGGGCAACGCGCCCCCCGCGAACAGGGAAGGATTCTGGGCGCGAAGGCCGGTCGCAAGCAGCAGGGTCGCCAAGATCACAGAGTAAAAGGTCTGGGTGCGGCGAATCATTTTCAAGTTGTCTCCCGCGGACGCCTCAATCGCAGTGGTACACCCGCCGTTATCGGAACCGGTGTTGTTGCCCCGCTATGCTGGGAAGTCCTGTTCTCGTGCTGTCCTCACCCCATGCGAACGCATGAGATCTAGTCGGTGTTTACCGGCGCCTGCGTAAGTGCGACGCCGTTGGTTTCGGGGTTGTTATTGGAATCGATGAACTCAATCGAGAGGGTCGGCGTCATGCCGTTCTGGCCCCAGCGCTGGTACTCATAGTTCGGAACCAGGAACTGCGCCGTCAGGATCACGTCGCCGCCACTGGAAATCGTCGCCGCTTCGAAAGAACCGTAACGGGCGAGAGGATTCACTGAGTCGCCCAGCGTCACCACGGCGTTAACGGCGTCGTCGGCGCGATAATTGAAGATGTCAACGCTCAGCGTTACCTGCGTGGTTCCGTCGCCCTGGTCGGTGGCGCTCGTCACCTGGTAGAAGCCGGTGAAGTTCTGGGCGGCCGCCGGGCGCGCCGAAACCACCAAGAAAAGCAGAGAACAAGAAATCCCGAGCCAAACGCTGGATGATTTTAGGGTCTTCATGCAATCCTCCTTACAAACCTCAACTTTGCTGCGGTGATCGAACTGGCGACTCAATGGATATCACGTCTGACTAAGGAGTCACTGGGCGAAGAGTGGTGTGATCCGATGGTTCCGGTCTGCCCCTCACTCGTGAGTCGGCACCGACGCCGCGTTACTTTGTGTTCTTCGGTTGGTCACAGGCTGACATCTCAGGGGTTGCGAAGCCCGAAGGCCACACCTTGGTGGGCGGGACACTTGGCAGGCACATGGTTACGCCGACCCTTAGAGCCTGCATTGAGCGAGGCGAAGGGTCGGCATGTGCTGAGCTAAAACTCAGCGCTACAACACCCCATCAAGCTGGGCAGAGGCGTCGAGGACATTTTTCATCAGCCTGCTAGACAACCTTCGAACCGCCCGCCATGGATCCTCGACAGGCTGGCCCCCCTCGCCGGAAGCGGCTTACCCCATTCGCAGTCGCTTCACAAACATTCCAAGACCACTCAGAGCAGTGGCCAGCAAAAGCAGTTGAGCCGAGTCTGGCTCCGCGGCGCCGACGGGAGTGCCCCCGTAGGGAACGTCTTCCAAACTAAAGTAGGTCTCGCCCTCATTTGGCAGTCCACCTACGAAGTTCACATACCCGAAAGTGCCCGTGGAGGGAGGCAGGCCGCCCGCCCCTCCGGGATCAGCCGAGAAAAAGGTGGTCGGCCCCGCGTAAAACCCATCTGAATCATCTAAAGGGTTAGGGCAAAAATCAGGCGTATTCATGTACCCGCCGCTGCACAGACCATCGCCGTTGAAGGCAAACACCCCGGTCCCGGTAAGGTCCAGGGAACTGAGCGTATAGCCCGAATTGTTGATAACCTCCACCAACGGGTCGTCGGATCCGCCGAGGAAAATGACGGGAGAACCAGGAGTAGTAGAGAAGCTCAGACTCCCGCCCGTGCCGACAGTAATGATTTCGCAGCCGGTGGCGTCTCCAATCTGCAACGTGGTGGCCGGGCAACCGTCCGCCCACGACGCCTTCTGACCCAGGACCAGAAACACCACCAAGACCGCGCACAACAATAAGACTTTTTTCATGATTCGACTCCTTTTCGCCAAAGATGAACTGTCGCTCAGCCCGACCACCGCGCGGCTCAAAGTGATGCACTCGCCGCCCCTGCCGCCCTGAACGTGCAATCATCTTGAGGGTTACCTGATCGGATGAGGATGGTCGACTGGGACATGGTTCGAACCGGCGATGCACCCGCCCTTTTTCCCCCTGACCAAGTGCCCCCTAAACCTTTGGGCGCGTTCGCCGGAATAATTGCTGGGCGTAAATACTCATACGCAGACAGTCTGGGCAAACGATGGGCCAAACCCGGGCCGTCAGTCACTTTTTCATTGACCCGTAAGACCTTGAAAAATAAGGCGTCTACAACGGCCGTGGGGGGGTTACATAAGGTTATCGTTCTGGGAGCCAACCTAAGGTTGCAAAACTTTGCACGTAGATGTGCCCTAAATTTCGCCTCTCGAAACGGCCAGC
>JBEKAD010000754.1:0-2896 GCA_050018435.1 Terriglobia bacterium | reverse complement strand
CGGGAAGTTGTGGAAGACATTCGTCAGGCAGGCCGCCTCGAGTGGGTTGCACCGCGGGTAACGGCACGCGTCGAGGCGGCTTTACATCCGGAATTCGTCGCCCTGCTCGTGCATGAGCGAAGCAAAGCGAGCTATCGAAGTCTGGCGGCCGCGCCCGCTGGGCGCGCTCCGCCACCGCTCTCGGCGGAAAGCAAGCTGGCAGCCCTGGCACGGGTCCTGGACACGCCTCTGGAGACGCCGCATAGCGAATCCGGCTGGCTTCAGCTACAGCTTCCACCGAAAGACGTCGATTTCCTGCGGCAAGCGCGGATCGATTTGTTGGTTCCCATCTCAACCGCTTCCGGCCGCCCGGAGGCGCTGCTGGCGCTGGGAGTCAAGAAGTCGGAGGAGCCCTACGCACAAGAAGACCGGAACTTGCTCATCGCTATCGCCTCAAGCTTGGCGATCCTCCTCGAACGTCCCCCGGCGGCACCGGCGTGGCTACCGGTGAGCGAAGCGTTTGAGGAGTGCCCGCAGTGTGGCGCTTGCTACGATTCGGGCGCGGGGCCTTGCCCGCAGGAAGGCGCGAACCCTGTCCCCATGCGATTGCCGCGCCTCTTGGCGGGACGTTATCGCGTGGACCGGCGCCGTGGACGTGGCGGCATGGGCACGGTCTATGAGGCGACCGACACGGCGCTCGAGCGGCGGGTCGCCGTGAAGGTGATCCATGACAGGCTGGTCGGAAGCGCCGAGGCGGCAGAGCGGTTCCGGCGGGAGGCTCGGGCGGCGGCAAGCTTTGCTCACCCCAACGTGGTCACGGTCTACGACTTCGGATCGGTGGCAGAGACACGGGCTTTCTTGGTGATGGAGCTCCTGGAAGGTACGACGTTGCGCGAAGAGCTTTGTGCGCAGAAGCGGTCAGCCCCGCCGCATGTGGTCGAGATCCTGAGGGGCGTGTGTTCGGCGGTGGACGCTGCGCACCGACGGCACTTGGTCCACCGCGACCTCAAACCGGAGAACATCTTCCTGTCGCGCGGCGAAGCCGGGGAAGTACCCAAGGTGCTGGACTTCGGCGTCGCCAAGTTTCTCCCTGCTGCCGCGCCGGCGACCGCTGACACCCAAAGTGCCGTACTGGTGGGAACCCCGGCCTACATGGCGCCCGAGCAGTTCCGCGGCCAGCCCGTTGACCCGGCGTGGGATCTGTGGTCACTGGCGGTGATAACGTATGAAATGTTGACCGGCGCCCACCCCTTTGCCGGACCCACAGGAGCGGACCTCAGTGCTGTGCTCATGGGACGTTTCACGCCTCTGACCGCGCATCTACAAGAATCGCCGACTCGCTGGCAGGAATTCTTCCAGTGTGCCTTCGCCATGGACCCGGCACACCGTCCGAGATCGGCCCGGGCCTTCTTCAGCGAGTTACAACAGGTGTTGGTCTGAGGGGTCGTGAAGGTGTTAGGTTGAAAGGGACGCGAGCAAGCCCTGGACCACGTTGTAAGAAAACCACATCCAAAACTACGCGATTATCGAGAGCGGGTAGCACAGCGCAGCCTCTGGCCGCGCTGTGCTACCCGCTATCCAGATTGACGACGTGGGGTTGCCGCTGGGGTATCGGGCATGAGAAAAGCCCACGGTCAGCACTGCAGTGATCGTAGCTACCCGCTCTATCCGAAGAGTTTCTCCTGCCACTCCATGCGAATGCGAGTGTCGAGGCTTTCAAGCACAAAGCGGGCGGGTATTTGAGCAAGCTCCTTTGGTTCCAGCTTGTGTAAACCACCACCGTAAACCCTCCCCTCGGCGAGGAATTGGGATGGGGTTATGCGCTTTAGCCCAACCTCCGCGGTTCAAAGCGATTTTGAGGCGGTTTGGGAAGGCACGGCTTTTGTTTTGAACTAATCTCCCGCCTGTGCGGTGAAACAACGGATGTCCGAATCCGTTCCCGCCGGCGGGCGCCTCCCTCCCGCAAGCTATACCTTCGCCATCAAAGGAAGAACCTACAGTCAGAACTACACTGACTGTGGCTTGTATCTTGTTTTTGTATCTTGTTTTTCCCATTCTTTCCGAGGGGACTGAATCATGTGTACGGGAAGAGGCGTGCCGCTGCCTTGTATCTACCCGCTCCCAGTTGAGACGCATTGTGGAGGGGGGAGCAAGGAACCACCAGATTTACGGGGGTCGGGCCGCGACGGAGGTGGTTAGGAGGCTAATTGCAAAGAACAAGTCGAAAGTTAACAATAGCTTGGTCAGAGAGTTTGAGGAGCGCGTCGCATCTTGGGGCTGATCGATCAGCACCATGAGCATATCCGACCCAGCCGACAAGGCCCGGCACGACAAGCTGGTGGCACTCGTCGACCGGGTGCTGGAATTGAACAAGTAGAAGCATTCCGGCAAGCTCGCCCCCTCGCAAGTTGAACGCGTCGACCGCGAAATCGCCATGACGGGCTAGGAAATTGACGACCCGGGTGATCCAAACGGTTATGCCGCGATCATGGGTTGATTAAGTCAGATGCCCTGTTCGCCGAGGCGCCCCAGCAAATCGTTGGCAGCTTGCAGAGGAAAGCGGATGCCTAACTCCCTGAGCTTTACGAGATGCCGGCGCACCGTGGCCGGAGCAAGCAGTCTGAGTTCACAAAGGCGTTCAAGAATCCAAATGGTCCCGTGGTAATCGAGCCGGTGGCGCTCGGCGAGCTTGCGGCCCCAATCTTCGTCAACCACAACCATAGCTCCGCGTTCCGTGGCCTGAACCACAGCTTCGGCCTCACCTCGGTCTTTTTTGTTCTGAAGAACCGCTTCGGCTTTACCCGGCCATTCCCTGCCCTTCAGACGGCGCTCAATCAGCAAGAGGTCGACAGCCGTCTGATCATAGCCGGTGCACATATCAATGAAGGCATATTCTCTCAGTAGGGCTTTGATGCGG
>JBEKAD010000753.1:0-2885 GCA_050018435.1 Terriglobia bacterium | reverse complement strand
AAACTATGAATTCTTCTTCCCTACTGAGAATTCTTCTTCCCTCTCCCCTTTGGGGGAGAGGGGGAACCGCAAGACGGAGGGGGCCCCACGTTTTGCGGGTCGTGGGGGTGAGGGGGTCTCTCCGGAACAAATTGATGAATAATTTCCTCAAACCACTTATGTGAACAGTATTGGGGTTAGGTCCGCGGCTCGTCCCCGATGGGCGAGGAAAAGCCGCGGACCCACAAAACAGGTCCGCGCTACACTTCTCCACCGCTAAGGTCAAACGGTTTTGTGAACAGACTGCTGATAAGGGTGCGCACATCGCCATGCCTACAGAGCTTGATGCTGAAGGTGATCGTGCGCGTCGGCAAGGGGTTTCTCCCCAGCCGGCGAATTCGGCGGGCAAAAGTCAGCCACCTCCAGGAGACCTCCGGAAATCAGGACACCAATCAGCTTGGCAAATTCCTGGGGAGGAGTTTCCGGTTGGATGAAATTGTTGGCCTTGCATGTCTCCCAGAGTTGCCGGACGGTTGATTTCCCATCACATAGTTGGATCAGGAAGCCGACCCAAGGTTGCACTTTGCAGTCCATGCTGAAGGGCTCATCCGTGTGCAACGTGAATTGCTCAGGCACCAGCTCGCCTTCCTTCATTCGGTAGATAGTATGAAGCTCGAGCGAGCGCCTGGCGACAGGGATCATTCCCTGAAGACTTTCGAAGGCCGATGGGCCGGCGGCAAAGGTTTCCCACTTAAGAAGCCAGGCAATTCCCTCGCGCCCGGTTCGCGGGCCGCCCGAGCGTCGGACGGTGAATACCCCGCGGGTGTCGTCCTTCCGCTGAATAATGATCCATCCGTATACCAAGGACTCAATACCAAGGCTTGAAAGGCTGTCTCGCATCAGATTTAACGCCTGATATCCTCCTTTTGACTTCATCGCATACAACAGGGCTGCATCGGCAGGTTCCTGCGCGCGTTTCTCAATCACGGCCACGTCAAAGTCAGCTTGGCTTTCACCCAACCAACCCCGGAGGCGTTGCTCAAAGGGAGCGCTTTTGCGGTCTGACCCCTGGGCCAAGCAATAGAAGCATCCACCCGGCCGGAGATAGCGAGGCAACCCTTCGACAATGCGGCGGGTCACCTGCTCTCCATCCCGCCCACCGTCATAGAAGATCTGAGCCGGTTGCACCACAGGCATGTAAGGCGGGTGAGCCACGATGCGGTCAAATTTCAAATCTTCCACGCCCTCGTAAAGGTCGCCCTTCAACACGGTGACGTTGTCCAATCCATTCAGCAAACGATTGAACTCGGCCATTTGCGTCGACCGCTCCGTAATGTCAATAGCCCAGGACTTCTTAGCATATCCGGAGGCGGCCAGCGCGACCGCGCCCGTGCCCGAACACAACTCCAGAAAACTGTCGCAAGGGGTCAAGGGCAGGGTGGCCAGGAACTCCCTGGTGTTGGGAGTGATCGCCGGGTAGACGATATCATCAGGAGCTTTGAAATCCTTACCGTCCAGGGCGAACCATCGGTCGGAAACAGTGAAAACAGACCCGACGGGATAAAGCACCACGGGGCAAAACAGGCGGCTACCGTCGGCAGGGTCAAGGCTCGCCAGCCCCAGGCTCGTCAGGGCCTCCACCACCCGCGAAGAAAGGACGGACTCCAGTTCTTCCCTCTTTAAGGATTCCCCGAGCAAGAGCAGACGCGTCAGGAGGCTCAATTCATCCGATCCCTTTGGAGGAGTCGCATGCCTCCCACGGGTCGTTAGGAGTTCGCACATTTCCGTGATCTCCAGGCGGTCGCATATGGATTTCTCATTGAAGCCGGCAGCCCGTAGATAATTCCGGAGAAGCTCAAAATGTGGGGAGTTTTGAAGATTCAGTGACATAGGTATTGGTACCTTTCAAAAGCTCATGGTATGCCCTAGTGTGCTGTAACATCCAATTTTTGACAATGGCCACGCGGCAGGCGGTCCTGAGCATCGCGAAGGAAGAATCTCGCATTGCGTGGAAATTACTCAGAGCGAGATCCTTCGCGTAGTTTGCCCTGAGCAGACGGGCAGAGCGAGATCCTTCGCTACGCTCAGGATGACAGCGAAGCGCTCAGCATGACAGCGAAGGGCTCAGGATGACAGCCTTGGAGGGTCTTTCCGCAGCCTGTTTCAGCCCCGCCGTAGCGAGTCATTCATAATTATTACCGTGTCCCGTGTCCCCAGTCCCGAAACCCGTTGGCCGTGACGCGGGAAGTGACCGCGCATGCGGAGATTCACCCCATGAGCAGTGCCGTTCGTGATGCTTTCTGGAGAAACACTTCGAGTTCGTCGTCAATGGCCTTGCTCACGATGCTCATGTCGCTGACCGGCTTACCGTCTCCATCCAACAAGGTGAGCTTCCCCGATTCGAAGATTTGCAGGAGGTCCGTGCGCAAGGCGGTGCGGTCGCGTGACCCATCGAGTAGGGTAACCAGACCCCTATGGATGGCGTTTTCCAGTTTCAAGCTCCGGTGGTGAAGCGTCGATACGACGTCACTCTGTCGAGCCTGCCAGCGGGCGAGGGGACTAGCGAGGGGCTTGTCGCTGACCTGCACAACATAGGGGGGGACATGGAGGTGCAGTTCCAGGAGGCCCGCACGGTAGGTCGCCCAGATGAACTCGGCAATGTCCGCAGGGACGTCCTGATCCGGCTCGGGAACGAATCCGAACTGTTGCCGGGCGCGCGGCTCGGCTTCCGTCACCAGTCGTGGGAAGGGAATTCGCTCCGGTTCTCTCTCCACGAGGTACCAGAACAGAGCCCGTCCTAAGGGATCAGCGGTGGCGAGTTTTGCCCCCGCAGCACTCTGAAAGGTATCTTTAACACCTGCCTCGCAACTCGGGGTGGGCGATTCCGGCTTTGCGGACATCGATAC
>JBEKAD010000752.1:0-2873 GCA_050018435.1 Terriglobia bacterium | reverse complement strand
AGACGATTTGATCGCCAGCGCTCGAGATATTCAGAATCGCCAGAGTCTCCGCCGCCTGGCCGGAGGCGGTGGCTAGGGCCGCTACTCCACCCTCGAGGGCGGCGACGCGCTGTTCGAGCACGTCCCACGTGGGATTCATAATGCGCGTATAGATATTGCCGAACTCCTTCAGCGCAAATAGATTGGCTGCGTGGGTTGTGTCCTTAAAGACAAAAGACGTGGTTTGATAGATGGGGACGGCGCGCGCGCCGGTCGCAGCATCCGGCTTCTGGCCGCCGTGCAGTGCAATGGAATCAAAACCGAGTTTCCTTTCCAAAGTTGCCTCCTGGTTAAGATGGTGGTGGTTCCGGAAGGATTCAGTGCGAATCCATTCGCCACCTCACCCCGCCCGAACGTCTTCCCTGGTAAAGCGCGAGCCGGGAACTGCTGGCTTAACTCACAGGTCCTCTCGGTTTCATCTGAGTGGCTGGGATATTGCTTGGGGGAATAACAAGTAGTTCGGGAAGAGGCATAAACTAAAAACCCCCTTCCGAGTAAGAAGAGGCTTTCTTGCAGACCTAACGGCCCCCTCTCATCTCCCCCGTACCGGGTAGGAATTGGCACCTGACCCCCGACTAAGTCGGGGCGGTTGTCGTGGCGTCATCGGGCCCGTCCCTCGGCCACTCTAGATGAGATCCAGGGTTACTGAATCAGATATTCAATTGTCAAAAACATCGTAGGACAAGACGTTCAGAGTGTCAACGGTTTTTTGAACGATTTCCTGAATGACCGTTGCCTATCAGCAGTCTGCGTTTTATGGTAAACTATTGTGGTAGTTTTACCCTGTAGATGAGGGTGGTGACCAATGCCAAGAGCGAAAAAGAAAATCTCCAAAAAGGAATTCGTCCGAGGTTTTGGGGGCGAGGCGATCAAGTATTTGGAATCCCTTCCCGTCAGCGAACGCCCCGTGAGGATTGAAGCCTTTGGAAAGAGCGTCCTTAGCTCCTGCGACGATACCGGACCCACCAGTCCCACAACCTCTGAAACTCGCGTGACCCCTCTTGTGGCCCGAGGGCGCGAATCGCGTTAGCAACATCCCGGTCCTCACAACTTCCGTCCGCAATCATCCTGACAAAGGCGTACATTTTTCGCCGTTGGCTTATCGTCAAGGCCTTCTCGGGGTGACGCTTCCCCCGCCCAGACTCCTCTTGCATGATGTCAGCTAGCTCTTGATCGTCTTTATTGTTGTTGGGCATGCTTCTTCGATACCCTTTCTTTCGGAGCGTAGTTATTGGCCGTTGCAGATACCGCAACGAAGCCCTTCTTAACAGAGATGACATCATTGTCGTTATCGCTTTACCGCTCTCGCTCGATGTGTCGCTACTGCGCGATGAGGTCCCTCACTGTCTGGATGAAGCGATCGACGACGGGTGCCCAGGTTTCGGCCGGAAACGTCGGGTACTTGTCTTGACAGTTCTCTGGGAATCTAAATCCTTCTATTCTCTCCAAGGCCCGCTTGAGTTTGTCGCGGAATTGTCTTGTTGACTCAGTGTCCCCCAGAAAGGCGAAGTTGATCTGCAGTTTCCCATCGGAATACACGGTGAATGGCTGATGCCTGCTTATCCTGTCCCACCTGGGATTGAAAGACGCTGTTATCTTGCCCTTTCCCCAAATTATCTTGTCCCCTTTTCCGCCTTTGTCATTCTTACCGGTTACGAAGTCGTATATCGTGCGGACCGCTTGCTTCTGTTCGGAGGTCAGGCTCTTCTTCTTTTTCACATCCTCAAAGAACCGGTCTTCATCCCATGGCAGATTCTCTGTGGGGGGAACACTTTCGGCCCCAAACAGCTTGGGAATTATGACTTCGAAGCCATTGTGTTTGTAATATTCCATCTCGACGGCAAAGATAACGAACTTGCTGTTTTGATTGATGAACAGGATCAAATCCCTCAACTGTGCTTGCAGCTTGTCCATAAGGACGACAAACCGAAATGTGCCGCTCTGCAGGTTAGCTTTCAAGCTGTCGAGCACTGTAGACAAATCCTGGTCATTCAGGACGAAATACTCTTGAAGCTTTCGCCGTAGTCCCAAATGAAAATTCTTTGTTGTGTGCCCCTCGAGATCCCGGATGAATTTGTCTAGGTCATCATGGTATTCCCGCCATAGTGAGGCGCCATAATCCAGGACCTGCGCAACAACATGCCGCTTATCTGGATTCTTATACAGTTTGGTCTCGATCACATAAATCTTTCCCTCATCGTCGACACCAATTGCATCGATTGATCCCGCGGAGATGGCGAACTCCTTTGCCAAAATCAGCAATCTTATGTCTTCCCTGATGTCATAGAGCGGAATGCTCTCAGGATTAGCACAGATGTAATTCTGCAAGTAACTTTCTTTCACTATTGATGTCTTTTCTATCCGCCGTGCGTTCTTCCCACCCTCTGAGATAATGATTGCCATATCTTCGAAATCTCCTCGTTGATCGGTTGCGTACTTTTATACGCTGGTTCCGGTGGCAAGACAAGGGGACGGGGGGCTGCGGGACGCAAATAAGGAGATCGAGGGAAGGCTCGGATTTGCGCCGTCATGGATTCACTCTAAGGTGGTAATGACAAATTCGGAGATACGACTCGCCTCGGGATACTCACTGGCCTGTTTTCGGCGGCAGGTTACGCGCGGGCGGCGGCACGATGGCCAGGGGCACGCGCGCGAAGGCCACCCGTTCGATCGCCGGGTCGAGAACATTCACTTGCAGGGTGTAACGTCCGCGAGGAAATTTTTCCAGAGGAATCTGCACAAAGTAGGAAGCCTTCTGGTCGGACGCCTTCTCCAGCTTGCCGGGGAAGGGCCCGGCTTCCGCAAATTTCCTTCCCCGGCGGAAGAAGACGAGG
>JBEKAD010000751.1:0-2812 GCA_050018435.1 Terriglobia bacterium | reverse complement strand
CGTCCTGTCAAGCATTATGTCACACATATTTCCATATATTAGTGACTACCAGTCAAGGCCCCAAAAAGGCTAACTCCTCTCCCTGCAAGAACTAACCTAAGCTGAGGGGGTGAGGATCCGTTGAGAGTCAAAGACCTGAGTTACCTTGGAGGATTTCCAAGATGCTGAGCCCCATGGTTGAAAAAAGTTGGGACCCCTTCAGGATGGGATTCCGCCCTCTATCGAGGACCGGGACACTTAAGATCAGGCGAGCACTGACTGAGCAGAATTCAGCGCGGCCGCAAGGACCGTTGTCGCGACTGCGCCTTAGAAGCTGACCTTCACTTGGATGTTGGTCTGGACCGCCTTCCCTCTTACCATCGGTGGGTTGAATTTCCAGCCTTTGGCAGCCGCCATTACCTGCGGACCTAGGGCAAAATCATCAGATGTTTTTCTTCCCGGAGTAACGTTCCCATTCGGGTCAATATTAATCATGAAGATGACGACAGCTTTCGCCGGTGCATCCATGGGAGGCACGGAAAGGTTGCCTATGGACTTCAGGCCCCCTTCCACACTATTGTCAGGCATCATCTGTCCTCTCGTTACCGGCCCGTTCCAGCGCTCGAATTCACCCGTGGGAATTAGCTCGACCTTCGCGTTACGCGTCGAGGTGGTAGGCGTTGACGGCCCCGGGTTTGACGGCCCTGGGTTTGACGGCCCTGGATTTGACGGCCCTGGATTTGTTATGGTGGGCTTCTTGCTGGCATCGGCGATCAGTTGCGATACCGTGCCAAAACGGTCCAAGGCCTCGGCCTGCTTCGCGCCGGGCTTCCCGGCGAGGGCCTTGAATTCCGCCAGCGCGCCCGGTAGGTCGCCACTATTCTGCCTCTTGACCGCATCGTCAAATTTTTGCTGATCCGCTTGGGCACTCAGCTTCTCGCCGATAGTCTGAACGTGCGTTTGCGCTTGGTCCTTATAGGGCCCGGACTTTGCGGCGATGGCCTTGAACTGACCCAGCGCGCCGTTCAGGTCGTTGCTGCTCTCCGCCTGGAGGGCAGCTTTCCAGTCTCTGTCAGCGTTCGCCGCAGCCAGCTTGTCGTTGATCTCTTGAATGTGCTTTGTGGCTTCGGACCCAAAGGTTCCGCCCTTTGCAGCAATGGCCTTGAATTTATCCAGCGCGCCAGGCAGATCGTTGTTGCTCTCTGCCTGGACGGCAGCATCCAACTCTTGCTTAAGGGCCGCATTGGCGGCCAATTCACTCTTCATCTTCTGGAGCTCGGGGATGCGCGCCTTCGCGCGCGTGGCGAACGGCCCCCCACCGCTGGCAATCCTGTCGAACTGCGCCAATGCGCCGTCCAAGTCATTCTTATTCGCGGCACGCTCCGCCGCATCAAACTCCTCCTGGGCCTTAATGGTCTGCTCAAGGTTGGCTAACTGGGATTGAGCCTGCGGCACCAGGGTAGAATCCGGGACTTTCAAACTGACGACCTGTTGGAACAATCCCCGCGCCTGCGTGTACTGTTTCCTCTTCAAGGCGGTCATCGCATCCCCGAACGTTTGCTTTTCGATCTTGGAATCGTCCAGCCCTTCTTTCTGTTGCTTGACAACGGGGATGGCCGCGAGCGCTTGATCTTTCAGAGGGCCACTCATGTCGGCGACTTTGCTGTAAAGGGCAATTGCGCCATCCCAGTTTTTCTGATCCTGGGCGGCTTTCGCCTGATCGAAGAGGCCCTTTTCAATCTTGGGCGTGAGGTCGGCAACAGCGCTATCAGCCTCTTTCTTCAAAGTTCCATTCTTGGCGGCCAACTCCTGCCACTTACCCAAGGCGCCTTGAAGATCACCCTTATCCTGCAAACCCTTTGCATCCGTTTCCAATTGGGTTTCTTCCGTCGAGGCAGCGCCCCCTCCTCCCGTTGACGGGTGGCGGAGGAAAAGGAATGCCCCGATCCCCATAACTACCACCAGGACGATCACTGCCACCAGGATCATGGGCGACTTCTTCGGGGCTTCTCTTGCCATCACCGGCGGAGCAGGCGTTACCCGTGGTGGCGCCGGCGCGGGGGCCGGTTTCCTCGGTTCCACGCGCGGGGGGGCCGGCGTGGGAGGTGGTGCTTGAACTTGCGGCTGAGCCACGGGCGGCGGTGGAGGCGGGGCTTGAGCCATCGGTATCGTGGGGGTGAACGCGGGAGGCTTCGCGGGCAGAGAAGGTTCCGACGGTCGCGGGGTCTGAAGGCTGCGGCGGAGTTCCTCCGCCAATTGCATCGACTTCGCGGCCTCGCTGACCGGCGCGCCCCGCGAGGGCGTTTTCTCCACCGGAGCCCAAGGCGGCGCCGGGGGCGGAGGGGGGGCAGCAGCTTCCGCCCTCCGCTGGCTCAATGCAAGCAGCTTCTGCGGCACTTCCTCTGCATCCGGATAGGCTTGCTGCAATTCCGTCAGCTTGCGTTGCGCCTCGTCGAACTTCTTCCCGGAAATCAACTTCTCCGCCTGGCTCAATCCCTCTTTCAGGCGTTGCTCCCGCTCGCGCGCCTGGCGCTCTTTTTGAACTTGGGCGAGCAGGTTTGTGGCCTGGGTGTTGGCCGGGTCAAGTTGCAGCGCTCTCCCGTACTCGCGTTCCGCGGCGCCGGCATCTCCCTGGCGCATGGCGCGCTGACCCGCGCTGATCGCCTCACGAACCTGCCGCAGGCGGTCGCGTTGCTGGACAGCCCGCCCCATCAGGTCGCGCACTCGCTCGTTGTTGGGATCCAGTTCCTGCGCTTCGGTAAGAATCCGGACAGCCTCACCAAATTCACCTTGGTCAAAGGCGCTTTGACTTCCCGCCATTAACCGGCCCAAC
>JBEKAD010000750.1:0-2797 GCA_050018435.1 Terriglobia bacterium | reverse complement strand
GGCGAGATCAAAAATCAATTCCTGCTCGCGGTGTTTGGAGCGGAACTCAGCCAGGCTCACCCCGTTCAGTCGTCCCGGACCGCCCAAGCTAAACCGCCCTTGGTCGTTAACGGTCAGTCCCTTCATTTCCACTTCGGGCGGAATCTTGTCTGGCAAAAGCACGAGTGGTGGCACGCTCGACCACGGTTCTGCGGTCACACGATTGCGAATCGCCTGCGTGTAACCTTCAACGCGCGGATACCGGATCTCAAACCCGGCCTTGCCCGGAATGGCGTGAATGTGATGCCGCTTGGGTGGCGGAGTGATGGCGCCCTGAGTGTTGGCCTTAAAGGGTATCACTTCAAAAGGGACGCCGAACACCTGGGCGACTTCCTCGGTAAATTTATCACCCTCACCCAATTCATAGCTCGCGCGACGCAGACCCCGGCCCACCACCTGCTCACACAACAGTTGCGACATGAAGGGCCGCAGCCCGATGATGTGCGTCACCGTGCTGCAGTCCCAGCCCTCGGTCAACATGCCCACGCTTACTATGCAACGAACATCCCGCCCCGGCGGGTGCAGCGGTCTTCCGAGTTTCTTCGCCAACTCCTCAAAGCCTTCCAGATAAATCGGCCGTCCCTGGCGGTCCACGGGCCAGTCCATCTTGCCCACGGTATCGAGCGTCAGCCGCATCCAGCGCGATTCGTCGTCCTTCGCTTCACCGGTGTCGGTTTCGTGGACGACTTTGGAATCCACGCGAATTGTGTTGATGCGGCCATCACGGTTGCGAAACCCCTCTACGTTCACGGGCGGCAGTCCCACGGGGCCTTTACCCTCGGCAATCCATTCATAGATCACCCTGGCAAGATGCGTGGTTTTGCACACCAGAATAAAAACGGGTGGGCGCGGGTCCATGCCTTGTTCAGATTGTTTCTTGTGCTGGTCCTCCCAGAGTCCTCCCAGCATCGCGATGGGATGGTGGGCATATTTCAAAATGGCTTCCACCTGCGGACTGCCCCGCCTGCCGCCGCGCTCCCTAGGCGTGAGCTTTTCCAAAATCCAACGCCAGATATTGCGGTATCCAGGAATTTCCTCGCCGGTAGTGTCTCGCACGGCCAATTGGGGAATCTTGACCAGGCCAGATTCAATGGCGTCAATCAATCCAAAGTCGCTCACTACCCACGGAAAAGGCTTGTTCGTCTCCCTTCCCACCCGGCCCAGGAAATAGGGGGTAGCCGATAAATCGACGCAGAAGTTGATGCCACGCAGTTTGTGGATGCGGTCGAGACCCTCAACCCACACGGTCGCTTCCTTGAAAAAGTCCTCCGCATCTTCCTCCTCTTCGTCGGCATCAGGCTCTTCGCGCTTGATGCGATAAGCGTGGTGTGCCTCGTCATTCATCACCAGGATGTTTTGTTTGCCGCCCACCTCACGCCCCAAAACGTCGTTCACCAGCGCCGTATCACTTTTCACATGGCGTTCGGATTCTACCTGGACGCGCTCCAGGCTCCCGCCCGCATCGCGCTTTTCCGTTCCGGATATAACAGTGAGAATGCCCGCCGCAACCTGGCGCTCGAATTCTTCTTGCGTCAGATAGCGCGAGCCGCGAGCCGTAGTCGTCTTGGGGCCGATCCTGATAGTTTGCGTAGTTTTCACCGCCACACCGGACTTATTCACTTTGGCGGACACCCCACCTACCTGCACCGTCTGCGGCTCAAAAACGTGCCAGTTGGTCACCAGCACTTTCCCTTGGGTGAGCAAGGGCATCAGGTGGGAAGGCACCAGGTCGCGGGTCCGGTACAAGCTGGCTTCGCCTTCATTGGGGTCGAGCTCGCGCAGCCGCCGCCGGATCGTCACGTTGGGGCAGACAACCAGCACCACGTCTGAGAAGCGCCCGTCGCTCCGGTCATTCACTTTATTCAGAATGCTCCAGGCGGTAAGCATACCCATTACTGTCGTTTTGCCCGAGCCCGTTGCCATCTTCGCGGCGTAACGCACGAAACTTTTGAAGCCTTCCTTCTGCTTGTCTTCGCTTAACTCATCTCGCCGCACCTGAATCCCCTGGCGGAAATCCGGTCGTGCCTCGGTGAGGAAGATGATGGTCTCTGTAGCTTCAATTTGGGCGAAGAAAAGCCGCTTCTCACGGCCATCGCGTTGCCACCATTGCAAGAGTTCGAGCGTCGTCCGGGTTACGCCGGGATAGCCCGCCGCCTTCCAAGCCTTCACGCGCTCGCGAATCAGGTTTACCAGTGCCAATTCGAAGGCCGACGGGTATTCGAGCGAGGGCATGAGCGTGCCGTCAGACAAATCCCACGGCGTTTCTTGATCGCGCGGCGGCCAAATGACGGCGCGGCGCCTGCCGTCCTTCTGCACCGGAGGCTCGCCTTCCCGTATGTACCAATAGAGCTTTGGTTCCTGGTAGGGCGAATTCAGAATCGGTTGAGAGACTTCGTAGCTCATAGGAAAAGTCGCCTGTCGTCTTACTTCTTACTTTCAGCGTACGGCGCGCCCCGCCGAACTTGTTCCAGTGTTTGCAGAAATTCGTCGCGATCGCGTTTGGCTTGGTCGGTTTTACGGGTCTTGTCGGTCAGATACCGCTGGCCCTTGATGCCCGAATTTTGCAGCGAGTCCGCCCAGGCGCGCAGTTGCCGTGAAATGCTTTCGGCCAGAGACCTCAAATTTGAAATTTCAGATCAATAGCGTCCTAACGTAAGTCGAAAAGGCTCAATTGGATACAAGTCTCCTCGTCGGAGGAGGCGGCGCTGAAATTGGAAAACCCCTCTAAAATCGGGGTTTTTTCGAAAATCGTGGCATT
>JBEKAD010000749.1:0-2796 GCA_050018435.1 Terriglobia bacterium | reverse complement strand
CAAAGAAAACTCCGGATGTCAGCGCACCGCTTCTTGAGCTCATCAAATTCACGTTGTAGTTCCTCGATCACGGCTACTCCTTGAGAAGAAGTTAGAAGCTAGGAGTTAGAAGTAGCGCCGGGCTTTAGCCCGGCATGTGCCGCCCTAAAGGGCGGCGCTACAAGTACCATTACCTGCGACGCACTACACTAGAAGTCAGAACGCAGGAGTTAGGAGGTCGAAGCTTTCTTCTAACTTCTAACTCCTGGCTCCTAGCTTCTTACTCGTGCTTCCTAACGTCAGCATCAACCCAGCGGCCACGGCGCACAGCCAGGCGAAAACATCCCCACGGGCCGAGTAAAACGTCTGCCGCGTCTCAAAGTTGAAATGGGCGGGCATGACCATTCGCCGGTAGCGCGGGATTTCTTCCAGTACCCGGCCATAGGGATCGATGAGGGTTGTCAGCCCATTGTTGGTGGCCCGCAGCAAGTAACGGTGATTCTCAATGGTGCGCAGCCGGGCCATTTCCAGGTGCTGATAGGCGGCCGCGGAATCACCGTACCAGGCGTCATTGGAAATATTCACCAGCACGCCGGCGCCGCCCGCCACCAGCTTCCGCGCGAGTTGGGGAATAATCGCCTCATAGCAGATGAACACGCCAATGCCCCCGCCCGGCGACTTGGCCACCGGGTAGCTCGAACCGGGAACGAAGTTCCCCACCTCGGAAGTGATCTTGTGGACCAATCCGGGTAACGCCCAGCCCGGCACATACTCGCCGAAAGGCACCAGATGAATTTTATCATAGCGGGACACTTCGCGGCCTTCCGGATCCAAGGTGAAGGCGCTGTTGGTGATCGTGTCTCCCTCCGCATCCATGGGGATAATCGTGTTCGCAATCACCAAGGCGCGCGTCTGGCGCGCCATGTTTTCCATGGCATGGCGAAAAATCGGGTCGCGGGTAAAGAAGAACGGCGCAGGGTTTTCCGCCCAAATCAACAGCGGCGGATGGGCTGCCGCGCCAGGAGGGGGCTCAGTGCGTGCCGTGCGCAAATATTGTTCCACCGTGGACTCGCTGAGCTGAACGAGCTGCTGAAGTTGGGCCGGGTTGCGCCAAGGACTCCAGGCGTCCAGCTCCGCGTTGTTTAGTGGCACGTTTGGTTGGAGGAGAAACGCCAACTCCTTGCCCATGACCTCGGGAGGCGGAGTCAGCCTCCACTGGGCCAGAAGCAGCAGCACGACCCAGCCCGCCAGCGCCAGCCCGGCGCGCGCGCGCCGCGGGGAGAACAATACCCATGCCAGCAAGGCGCTGGTGGCCACGGCCAGGAACGAAAGGCCATACACGGCGGTCACCGAGGCAATCTGCCGCAGGCCGGGAGCCTGCACGGCGTACCCCAAAAGGTTCCACGGAAATCCTGTGATCAGATAAGTTCGAGCCAATTCCATCGCCACCCAAAGAAATGGGCTTAGAGCCAACGCCCATCCCGAGGAGCGGCGCGCGGCCCATCCCATCGCGAGCCCGAATCCGCCAAAAAACGTCGCGTCAATGATGACGAAAAGAATCAATACCACCAGGGACAGCGCCGGCGCCAAGTGCCCGTAAAGTTCCATGACGGTCACGAACCAATAGCAGCTTCCGGCGAAAAAAACGGCGCCACACACATACCCCAACAGAAATGCGTGCTTCAGCCGCTTTTCACCCGCCAATGCCGCGAGCAACGGCAGGCAAGCCACCCACACCAGACCGTGCAAATGGATTTTGGGAAAGCAAGCTACCAGCAGGAGCCCGCTCAAAGCAGCGGCGGCCCAAGAAAGGAAAGCCCGAGGCTGAAAACCCGAAATTCGAAAATCGAAACTCGAGAATCGCGACGAGTTTCGAATTTCGAGTTTCGAGTTTCGTCTTGGGGCAACCAATCCCTGGGTCATGGCTAGTGCCCCCTCAGTGCCGGATAAAAGGTTTGAATCCGTCCTGTTCAAGTTTGGTGCGCACCTTGACGGCGTCGTCGCGAGTCTTGAAGGGACCCACCTGCACACGGAAAAGGTTATCGTCCACATGGGCATATTCCGGCGTCACCAGGAAAACCGGGTAACCCTTCGCCTTCAGAATATCAACCACGGCCTCGGCATCCTGCTTGGTACGCAATGCCGCCACCTGTAGAGTTATCCCCTCTCCCACCTCACCCGCGGCAGGGGTGGGTGGGGAGGGAAGATTCGAGCCTGGCTTGGCCGCTGTCTGGGGTTGCTCTTTCGGAGGCGCACCCTCCACTGGCGTCGCCGCGGGGGCAGCGGGATTAGCTCCAGCCCCCCCGGGAGGAATTACCACGCTTTCCGGCGCGGGGTTGAGGGGTGCGTGGCCGGCGGCTGATTCCTGGGGTGTAACTGGCGCGCTCTCTGCCGGTGGGTTTACCGTGGGCGGAATGACGGGCGGGGAGGTAACGACCTCGGTGGAGGGAGCCGCGTGGAGGGAGCGTTCGTTGCGCCCCACCAGGAATCCCAACGAGAAGAAAACTCCACAGGTTGCGACGCACACGAGAAAAATGAGGATTAAGTACCGCGCGGAATGGCTTCTTTCCTCATGTTCCCTCACCTCCGTTGCCACGATGGTCCTCCTCACCCACGGCGTTTCTCGGAAAATCCCGCCGGCAACCACCCCGCCCTTCGGGCACCCCTCCTTACTAGGGAGGGGAGTCCTCATTCCCCTCCTGGTTCAGGAGGGGCGCCCGAAGGGCGGGGTGGTCCTAAACGAAAATTGGCGCGATTCCGTTACTTCTTTTCTCCACCTAACCCCGGCGGGAGGAGCCCCTTGCCCATCAGAGCATT
>JBEKAD010000748.1:0-4480 GCA_050018435.1 Terriglobia bacterium | reverse complement strand
TATGATGTATATTGGTATCGTTCTTAAGGGAGCGCCCGAGTATGCACAAAAACTCTGTTCTGAAGCAACATTTTACCGATGCTAAGCCAATCAACGAAATGATGTGCCATCTTTTGGGCAACGTGGACGGGCTTTCTCTCCTGGAGCCGAGTGTTGGGCACGGTGCGTTCCTCGGCGGACTGGTGGGAAAGCCTTCTGAAATCCACGCAGTCGATGTGGATAGTAATGCCGCGAGCGTTGTGAAGTCAAAGTTTGGGGACTTGCCAATCCGAGTGTTTCAAGATGACTTCATAGATATGTTTGTTAACGGACTGATGATGAGTCTGCATCCCATCCGCACCACACTGTACGATTTAGTAATATCTAACCCTCCCTACGGATTGTATTTTGACTTGGATTACCGGAAGAAAATCAAGCAGGCGTTTCCAGACTCTTACGCTCGTGAGTCTTACGGCCTATTTTTCACCTTTGCCGTCTCCCGATTGAGGCAGTGTGGCCGCTACGTTTTTCTGATTCCGGACACGTTTCTTTCAAGCGTGAATCACAGGCCCTTGCGCTTATATATGTGTTCACAAGCAGCCCCGACCCACATAATTCGTTTTCCATCGAAGCTCTTTGAAACAGTGAATTTCGGATACGGGAATCTGTGCATCATCGCAGGTGAAAGGAGGCCACTAAGGGGGAACGACTCACTTCAATGGCTCGACATTTTCGACAAAGATCAATCCCTTTCTGTTGAGAGCTTACGTAATTCGACGCCCATGTCCGGCAGCACACTGATACAGAATGCTGAAGTAGGATGGTCACCTGCGATGTTCGATCAGGGCGGAGAAATGCACCCCAATTGGCGCAATCTCGGCGATATCGCCGAGTGCCGAACTGGCATCTACACCGGTGATAACCAGCGGTTCATCGGATACGACGCCGCCCGAATCACCAGACGTCTGAATGGACACTCTATCGATTGGCGCAAGGAAGTCTATTGCGGTCGGTTGACCCAAGCCCAACGCGAATCCGGCTTAGCCGGCGAGATCCACTATGTTCCGCTTATCAGAGGTGGCCATCGAGAGCCATTCGACAGGACCGCTTGGGCCATCGACTGGAGTAACGAAGCAGTCGAGCACTATGGGACTGACAAAAAAGCCCGTCTTCAAAACTCGGCATTCTATTTCAGGCAAGGGCTGTCGGTACCTATGGTCACAACAAAGAGAATATCAGCCGCTATGATGAGCGATGCGGTGTTTGATCAAGGAGTCGTCGGCGTGTTTCCGCGCAAGCCGGCCGAAATCCCTCCGCTTCTGCTCTACCTGAATTCTGGCCTTGCTTCAGAGAAAATGAAGAGGCTTGTCAATGGGAGCGCCAACAATTCAGCGAATTACCTGAAGCGGCTGCCTGTTCCACCCTTTTCTGACACCGATATCGTGCACGCAGCACACCTTGTTGATGAAGCAAAGCGTCGTGGTCTGTTCCCGCAAAGTGTTTGCGATGCTTTCGTTTCTGATGTGACCAACCTTGCTACCAGATCAGATAACCCGCCAGGTCACTTGCCTTCAGGTACTTGTACAATGCTGGAGATAGATCAGATTGCCAGTCGATGACCGCATCCCGAATAGCCTGCATGTCGGCACCAGTGAATTCGGAAATCTTTTGATATGCCTCGGACCCCGTGTGGACTTCCCACAGCCCCGTTCTGCGCAGTACACGCAGGTAGTTGTTGTTTTCCTCCTGGCGCACTAACAGGAAAAGCTGAGTTTGACGATTCCATATTCGGTAGGCCCTTCCGACCGTTTGAAGGCGCAGCATGTTCCCCTTTTCGTTCGACCCAAAGCCGCTCTTAAAGTCGATGACGTGGGGAACCCCGTCTACTGAAAACACTTCGTCTTCATACATGTTAATGTCGCCGATGATCTCGAACAAAGTATTTGTGTCTTCAATTAGTTCTTGTCTCTTTGCATGTGCCCCGATATTGGTCTGAATTCTGGTAGCGAGTGCATCCCGAACAGTGCTAAAACTAGGGGCCGTAATCCGGGCGACCCCCCGCCTACTGGGATAATCCCAAGCGGCAGAACAAAAGTCTTCCCACAATTCGCCAACGCGGCGCGAGAACGCCATATATTCGTAAGGCCATACCTTGTGCCGATATTCAAGACTCGCGACTGAAAAGCAATACTGAAGAACAATTGCATAGTTCGGACGGTCACCTAGTGGGATGTCTTCGGCTTTTTTAGGGAGATTGCTTTTTATATCTCCGACCAGAGCGTTGATCGCTCTCGCTTTTTCCTCACGTGTACTCCGCTTTTCAGCTATTTGAACCACCGGTGCCCTTAACGCATGATGGAAAATCTCAAGGAGTTCACTTTTTGCACGGACAATCTTGGTCATGACCGTCTACCTGATTTGGGGCTCGATTGATCGGGATCGGAATCATCGAACAGAGCCGAAGCGGGCACACGTAGCGCATAAGCAATGCGGTAAATATTCTTTAAGCTCGGATTCCGTTCCCCACGCTCGATTCCTCCTACATATGTCCGGTCGAGTCCGCAGGCCCCAGCGAGTTCCTCTTGTGATAAACCTAACTTCAACCGCAGATATCGAACCCGTGCACCAAATTTCTTGTGCAACCCGTCCGGCACAGGAGAATCGTTGTCGTGAGATCGCGGCATAATTGCGTTTATGGTGCTTTACATGATGACTCTTAGTCCACCGACTATTAGTATCTTTTTGGGGGAAAGCGGGCACAGACGGAACGTAATACTTGTTTTCTCAAATAACCAACTGGCGACAGCGGGGGGGGGAAAGGTGTCAGGGGGGAAAAGGTGTCAGGTACCTTTTCGTTCCAAGGAAAAGAGCGGTGGAATTCCGTCCTGGGCAGGCCCGGGAAAAGGTAGCTGACACCTTTTCCTCCCCCACCTTTTCCTCCCCTGACACCTTTTCCTCCCCTAGTGCGGTCCCGCGAAGCCGGGCGACGCCCATAATCGAGCGTTATCCGGGCGGTGGGTTAATTGAAGGAGTTCCCGCCTTTTCCTTAAGCAGGTTATACCGTTCACGAATTGTTTGGTTGGCGAGCTTTTCACTGAGAGTGATTGCTTCTGTACGGAAAGTATCCAGTCGGCGGAGAACAAAATTCAGAACCGTCCCAAATCCTACCACTACGATGGCGCTACATTGGATGCCGCCTAGCAGCTTGGCCCAGAAGATTCTTGGCAAGTCTCCGATGAGGAATGGGATAAAGAGCGAGTTAACGAGCGATTCAGGCCAAGAGTAAGACACGGCTGCGACCCGCGCGATTCCGTAATACGCGAAGGAGAGGAAGAACGGAAAGTAGATATATGCGCCCCCCAAGAGGAATACGGTCAATAGCCATGCCCATCTGATTGCCAGGTCGCGATTCCGGAAGAACGTGGTCACGATTTCGACTAACTGCATCTTGCCGAGCAGCATCTGCAGGTCCGATTTCGGGGTGTCGTCTCGCGTAACGGCTTCGAGACCGGCGAGTGCTGCGTCAGCAGTTTTCCGTAATTGCTCAGCCGCCTGCCTCAGCAACGAACCGGAGAAGAGCGCGACTCCTGCGAGTCGGAAAGCGTCGCGTATTAATTGGTAGAGAACAACAGCCAGACTGAGCCAAAGGAGCCAAGCGTGCGCGGTGACGACCAGGAGGAAGCACCATAGGAGCGTTGCTGTCCGAAAGGGGCGAAGCAGGATCTGCACCAGCTCAGCGGCCCTGCCTTTCATGACCGTTCCCGCTGTCGGTCCCTGAAGGAGTAGAGGCGGTGAGGGGGGAGGTGAGGCAGGGTGACCTAACACCACGTCTATTTGCATGTCGCCCGCATTAGTGTTCGAGATGAACCACTTGTGGATTGCGACCAACGCAACCGCCGTCCAGTAGAAAGTGTATCCGAGCAGCACAAAAGGGAAGCCGTAGATATAAGCCAGGCTACCGAGCGTCCTCCAAAAGCCGGAACCGGTAACGACCGAGAACACGAACAGCAAAATGAACAGCACCACCTCTGATGTCGTGAGCCGGAGAATATGAGCGCATTTCGAGATGAGCCAAGAATGAATGTCCACGAACGCTAGCGCGTGAAGCCACAAGAAAAGGGCGAGAAGAAATGTTACAGGCCTGCGAATCTTGTCACTCAGGGTTGCCCTCTTGGGCAAATTTGCTGCCTGACCGGTGATAACCTGTGCCGAATTATTCATAGCTCACCCCGGAAGGTGCGATTGAGCATGGACTGGAACAGGTGGTCCAAGCGGCGGGTGGAAAAGGTACCTGACACCTTTCCCCCCCTACCGAGAGCCTCGTCGGTGGCCAGTTCGAGTTCAGCCGTTTCCTCTTCGGTTAAGTCCCGGATTTTTTTTGGAGAGCCGACTGGGGAATTGCACGTAACTGACCGGCGATCCTCTGCATCGAGGTTCGCCGCCCAGCCCTCCAGGCCCTGCTCGGCGAGAACCGCTTCATCGGCCGCGGGGCTCTCGGCCA
>JBEKAD010000747.1:0-2623 GCA_050018435.1 Terriglobia bacterium | reverse complement strand
CTGCAGCCCCCAGGTCTTTCTGATATTCAGATTGCACGATTATCCGCGCCCTCACGGAACCCGCCCACAATAGCTGAAGGCCGTGGCGCTTCGCAAAATCACCGAGCATGATGAGCTGGTGGGAGACGGCGTCCCAGTTTTGCGATGATTGTGGTTTCTTGTCCTCTTCCAGCCAAAGGTGATCGCATAACGTTACAGCGGCATCCTCGCCGGACTCGCCACTGAACATCGTTGAAAGAGTTGGGTCGTCCAGCCCTTCCAGACTGGAAATCCAATCACTTAAGTCCGCCTCGGAACGGACAGCTAGCCCTGTAATGAAGAATAGGGATTCCGGTCTCGCTCGCTCGGGAATTTCGGGGAGGGTTCCGTCTGAGAACCGAAAGGCCGGGAGAGCTTTTATCCCCCTGAGCAAATACCGGTTCGCGCGTGCTGGCTCTTGACGCGCAAAGTGTATCGCCAAACAGATGCACCCGCCAACGATGCCGAATGCGTCGTCCGCTTTCATGCGACTAAGGATGGAATCGAAATCGTCTATCTCGTAACGAATATTCTTCCCGAGACGACCGCGAACAATAACTTGCTGACAACGGAGGTATAGTTGGACGCCGAGAGTGATATCGTCCGGCAATCGCTGCCCTGCCCATATGGAACTGAGCATCCAATCGTCGCTAATAGGATCTTCCAATCGCGCCAAACCACTCAGCGCAAGAACGATTAGTACGGCGGCCCTTTCATGTTGGCGTGCGCGGACAAAATGACTGAACGCTGTTATCACATCAAGCGGGACCAGTTTGCCTTTCCTCACGATGCTTAACGCAAGGGCTTCATGCACCTTTTGTTCAGTGCCGGCGGGAACGTCTGAAGCCCCCAGAGCGGTCAGTAGGGGAGAGACTAGGTATTTAGACCCGCTGTCTCGCTGAATCCAAAGTCCCTCTGCGTATGCAAGCCGTTCCAGCGGCCGGTCAATCTGCGGCTTGACTTCGCTCACTAACTTTACATGGTCTGTCTCAAAGGAAAATCCCGCGAGGTTTAGGCGATAAAGGAGCTTCCTGGTCTCAGGGTCATCGATTGTCGTTGCCAAGAGCTTTCTAGTCTCTGACTTCAGATCCTCCGCATATTCTCCCTTGAAGAGCCCTTGGAGTTGGCTGTCACTTATACGCCACTGGGCCGAAAGAAGGTAACGAGCAAGAGCCATAAGAAGCATTGGGTGACCACGCGTGAGTGACCAAAGGAAATAAACAAACTTTGGGTTTAGCACCTGAGGTGGGGCCTCGTGGCCCAAAAACAGCTCCTTTGCTTCCTCCTCATTAAAGAATGGAATTCTGGCTGTCACAAGATTTCGCCCGGCACGTTCTCTCACCGAAGATGGGAGTTCCTCGTTGCTGGTCGAGATCAGCGTGCATCCCCTTTCACTGCAAGATTCACAGAGCAGGAGCAAACGGATGTCGAAATCGTCGGAGCCAATTTTCCCAGGCAGATCGTCGAGAACGATGATTGACCCCGATGGCAATGCTCCGCACACCTCGGAATACCACTTTCTGAGTTCGGGTTTCCGCTTAAGCTTCGACACCTGTGCTAAGGCCTGATCGAGCCGTAAGCAACTCTGGGAAACATCAAGACCGCGGAATCTAATCCAGAAAGGCGTTTTGTTTAGTGCCTCTGTAAGGAGAATCGCAAATTGGGTTTTTCCTGAAGATATTTGGCCGCTTAGGGCACACCAAGCCTTTCCGTTTAGCGATTCGACGACTTTGTTGACTGCCGCAGGCCTCTTCGCAACCCGTTCTACCGAGGGAGGAATGTCCAGGCTGACGGTTAGGGCGCCGTAATCCACGACTCCCTGGACTCCAGATTGCTCTGCCAGCAAGCCTAGGTCGGTCTCTATTCTCTCAAGGTATTGGTGGTTCTCTGTGGTCTTCTCCTCTATAACGCGAAGGCGATCATCCACCGAGCCGATCAGGATTCTCAGCGTTCCCATGAGCAATTGATCGCCAGGCTCCATGGTAGACTGCGAACAGACAGCATCCAAGGCCTCAGGTGTTAACACTTTGAGCCCCTGTTCAGACAGCCGCCTTATGACGAATATGAAAAGCCTAATATAAAGGGCGTGGCTCGCATGTCTCGAGGGAGCCCTTCCAGTTCGCAGCAGCTCGTTCTTGATCCTCTCAGGCATCTGCGCGGAGTCCGGGGCCTTTACCATCCACTCGAATAACTTGATGTATTCGAGAAGAGCATGTTCATCTGCGCTACTGAGGAACTTTTGGAACGCTGTCCATTGCGAATCTTTGACCTTTTTGGGTTTTGCAGCACCGGCGAGAATGGTACGGATTCCGCTTAGGGCTGCACTCAGTTCGCTCCCCGATAGCTCCCCGCGTCGGATTCTCTGCCAAACTTCGATAGCTGCCTCGCCGTTCGGGAAGGGAGACCCATATTCTCGGCCCACTTGGCTGTTTGTAAGGTATTGAAAGCTGATCCGGCGTTCAGGGTTGTTAGCTCTGTGTTCTGTCGGATCCTCACCCCCTCAGCTTAGGTTAGTTCTTGCAGGGAGAGGAGTTAGCCTTTTTGGGGCCTTGACTGGTAGTCACTAATATATGGAAATATGTGTGACATAATGCTTGACAGGACG
>JBEKAD010000746.1:0-2537 GCA_050018435.1 Terriglobia bacterium | reverse complement strand
CGGTCAACCCCGTTGGGGTTGAAGGGTGCATTGGGTTCTGCGATCCGCAGGTTAAAACCTGCGGCTACCCACGGTTGGCCCCTTCGGGGCCGGACCGGAAATTGCTTATTCTTGCGCCTATGGGGGTAGGGGGTGGTTGACCTGCTCGATTTGTCCCGTATCCCACCACCCCCAACCTCCTCCTCAGCCGAGGAGGGGAGTTATTTCGACCGATCCAAATCCCAAGTTCCAAAATGCGCGGGTAAGGGTTACACTAGCGCCTTTCCGGGGCACGCCATGGCAAGCCCGGTTTAACCAAGAGCAAGTTGACGAACCTTCAAAGAGGAGATCCGATGAAAACCTGGAACTGTTTCATTCTTCTTATGGCTGCGTACATCATCAGCGGCCTTCTTCTGCTGGGGCCGGCGCAAAGCGCGCAACACGAGTCCGGAATGGGCTATGAGGACACGCCCATGCTACCTGGCGGCAAGTGGCACGTCCACGATGCCAAGCGTCCGCAACCGGCAAAGGTCACGGCGGGGACATACAGCACGCAAGAGCGCGCGGGACTTCCGCCCTCCGATGCGGAAGTTCTCTTCGACGGCAAGGATCTTTCCAAGTGGAAAGATGCGAAAGGCGGTCCCGCCGCATGGACGGTGCGTGACGGCTACGTGGAAGTGGCGCCCCATACCGGCGACATCTACACGCGTGAGGAGTACGGCGACATTCAACTTCACGTCGAGTGGAGGACGCCTGCCCCCCTCCGGCCCGGAAACGTGTGGCAAGGGAACAGCGGAGTCTTCCTTTTCGGCGTTTTCGAGCTTCAGGTCTTCGAAAGCAGCCGCAACCTGATTTATGCTGACGGCCAGGCGGGAGCGATTTACGGCCAATACCCGCCGCTCGTGAACCCTGCCCGCGACCCCGGCGAATGGCAGGTTTATGACATCATCTTCAACCCCGCGCGGTTTAAGGAAGGAAAACTTGAAACTCCCGCCTACATCACGGTTTTTCAAAACGGCGTGGTGATCCACAACCACACCGCCATCATGGGTGATAGCGGACATCGCATTCTCGCGCACTACATCGATCACGGCCCGAAAGGCCCTGTCCGGCTCCAGGATCATCACGACCTAGTGCGTTATCGAAATATCTGGGTCCGCCAAGTGAAGAAATACGACGAACCGTGAGGGATCAGCCGCGTCCTATCGGTGGAACCATGGCAGGCCCCGGTAGGGGCCAAACGTGAGTAGCCGTAGGTGAAACCTACGGATAGCAAATTCCACCAGACCACCCAACCCGTCAGCCGACGGGTTGACCCCGTGAGGGTTCGGCCCCTCCAGGGCCGGTACCATCTCTCGGCTTCCCTTTCCGTAGGTTTCACCTACGGCTACTCACGTTTTCCCGCTTCGCGGGAATCTCCATGTGCTTCGCACATGCCAGGGTGATCCTCCATTGGCCGGAAGCAAGCTTCTGGCCTCGAAAGCGGGAGCAAGCTCCCGCACCCAAGGCGCCTCCGCCCCGCCCAAAGATGCACAATCTTTTGTCGATGTTGCGCCCGAAGCGCCAAATTGGAATACAATGAGACCCCCGCGCGATTAGGTCGCCGGGTGGCGCAGACAATCGCCGGGGAGAGCCGAGAGGGCAACTTTCTTAATCGAGGAGGCTATAGTGGCCAACATGGATCGCAGGGACTTTCTTAAGACCGGAAGCATTGCCGGAACGTATTTTGTCGGATCGACGAAGATGCATTTGATGGCGGCGCCGGAGGCCGAGCCGGCAAGGCCCATCGCCGCGAACGACCATATTCAAATCGCCCTGATTGGGGCGGGTGGGCAAGGTCAGGGTGATACGAAGTTGGCAGCGCAAGTGCCGGGCGTCAAGGTGGTGGCGGCGGCAGACTGTTACGACGGGTGTCTGGAACATGCCAAGGAACTGTGGGGGAAGGATATCCTGGCCACGCGCGACTACAACGAGATCCTCGCGCGCAAGGACATTGACGCGGTCGTTATCGGCACTCCGGATCATTGGCACATGCAGGCGTCGGTGGATGCCATGAACGCGGGCAAAGACGTTTATTGCGAAAAGCCCATGATCCACGTCTACTCCGATGGGCCCAAGATCATTGACACCTGGCGCAAGACGAACCGGATTATGCAAGTGGGCAGCCAGCGGGTGAGTTCGATCATTTACAAGAAGGCGAAAGAGCTGCTCGCCTCGGGAGCTATCGGCACGCTCAACATGGTGACCGTCTGGTACGACCGTAATTCGGCGATGGGCGCGTGGCAGTATACGGTGCCCTACGATGCCTCGCCTGAAACCTGCGATTGGCCGCGCTGGCTCGGCACCGCGCCCAAGATTCCCTTCAACGGCGAACACTTCTTCCAGTGGCGCAAGTGGAAGGCCTACGGAAGCGGAGTAGCGGGCGATTTGTTTGTCCACTTGTTCAGTGGCGTACACCTGATCACCAATACCCATGGTCCCACTCGCGCCCTGTCAACCGGCGGGCTGCGCTTTTGGAAAGACGGCCGGGATGTGCCCGATGTGATGATGTCACTTTA
>JBEKAD010000745.1:0-2531 GCA_050018435.1 Terriglobia bacterium | reverse complement strand
ATCAGCGGAAGATCTCCGTGCAGGAACGCGTCCGCCAGGAGAATAGCCCCCAGCATGGGCACGAGCGACAACAACACCCCTCGCGCCACGGCGTACTGCAACCCCTGGCGGATCAACACGCCAACATCGAACAACCGGTGGCGGAGAATGGCGTAGGCGAAAGACAAGGGGAACGCCAGGAACAGCAGGTAGAGCACAGCTTGCAGGGCCAGAAGCCATAGGTTCACGGCGCGTCCGGATCCGATGACGACCCAGGCGACGACGGCCAGCGCACTGGTCACCACCCCGGCGAGCACCACGCGGACGCGACGCTGGTGGTTCGCGTCCTCCAGCCGCCGATAACTCAGAATCAAGACCACCAAGCTGCCCATGACGTAGACAGCACTTCTCAAAGAGATCGCACAGAAGACCCATGAGGGCACATCTGTGGCGTGGCCGGGTTGGTAGATGACCCGGTACGCGCCGAGAACCCGCCACGGCAGCAACGTCAAGGGGGGCGTCCACAATAAGAGCCAAGGCCAGCGCCCGCTGAATATTCTTCGCGGGAAAATGGCAAAGAAAGTGAAAAGGATCGCGTCCGAGACGAATCTGCTGATTTCGGGGATCCATAAGAGCAGGCCCAGCAATCCGGGCAGGTGTCGCCAGGTTGCCGCCCAGCCGTCGGGGGATCCAAGAGCGACCGCGGCGGTTGCGAGCACCCAGGCGCCCATTCTGGCCACCGGGTCGTAGGGCCGGCGGAAGGCGATGACCAGGCCGAGGGCCAGCGAGGTCAGAATGAATGCGTAGTAGGGCAGGCCAAGGAGAGTAGGCCCCAACAACTGCTCGCTCCAGGTAGGGCGAGCAAAGGTCAGCGTCAGTTCCAGTCGCTCGTTCCCGCGGCCAATTTGCCACCGCTCCGGGCGTCCGATTTCGGTATTCGCGCGAACGGCCTCCCAGTCATGGACATTGTGGATGAATTGGCTATTAACGGCCAGCAGGTGGTCGCCTTGCCTTAGCCCTGCGCACGCCTCCACGGAGTTGGGATGGATTGATAGGACGACCATACCTCCCCGCGTGAAGCGGCCCTCAAACCCGCGCAGGATGGGAGGACCCCAAAAAACTTGGTAGAAGAGGAGGGTCACAAAGCCGACGTAGGACGCGGCGACGATGTACATCCACCAGGGCGCGCGTGGGGTCGACATGGCATTGTCTCCACGCCGAAAGGAAGGATAGGCGTGATTATAGCAGGTCCAACCCAACATTTCCGTTTTCAGGTCTCGACCGGGTGCGCGACATAAAAGTTGAAGGATGGGCCTCTCCTTCAGACCAGGGCGAAAAGCTTGTAGCGCGGGCGTCCCGCCCGCTGTGGCGGGAGCGTCGCGCTCCCGCCACCGGGAAGTCCCCCTCTGCGCCTGCCAAGAGACGCCGATCCAGGGCCAAGACGAGGCGCCCAAGCACGCGGGCAGGATGCCCGTCCCACCGCTCGGGGCAGGGCCATCTTGGGCATGACGACGCACGGGCGAGACGCCCGCCCTACCTCCCCGCCCGCGCCTTTCTCGCCTGACCTCTAACACATCGCTACGCAAGGACGGACGTGATGGATCAAGAAAAACCTCCGCCTCCATACATGGCCATGTTGTCCCTGTACTCTTGGCCTGCGTTCTGGCGCCCTGCCGGCCCTAGATTGACGTGTGAGGCTATCGAAGTGCGACGTGGTGTTTATCTTTTGTTGGCGGTCTTCCGGGTGCAGCTTTCCGGGCGGAGGGCGCTTTTGCTTGCCGAGCCAGCGCTCGACGCACGCGTGCTGCCTCCCTTGTCGCCGTTGTCTTCATCATGCCACGGCGGGTGCAAGTTGCCGACGAAATGAATCACCAATTTGAGGGCCGGTGCCTTGGCGCTTTTGTCGGCGTTCGGGTCTTTCAGGACGGCGAGGAATTGTTCCGTCTGGGCGTCCAGGCAATCACCCTTCGGGCACTGGCGGGCGAAGTCGATCTTGGAATCCCCGATGTCGATGGAGTGCCACGGGCCGGTCGCGCGGGGGCTGGGGGTTGGGGGCTCGGGATTCGGCATTCGGGGTCAGGGATTCGGGGCTCGGGGTCGGCGGGCAATGTGGGTAGGGGTCGCCGCGGCTGAAAGTCCGCCGATCTTAATGGTGGACGACCGTTCGGCCTCGGGGCGAGTGCCGGGGGGAGAAAATGTAGCGCAAGGCTCGCTCTCCAGCCTTGCGGCACTTCCGCCGCCACGCGCACGGGGCGGCGCTGATAAGGGAAAGTTTTTGGATCGCGGGCTGGCGCAGACGGTCGCTTTTTACCTTAGGCCACAGGACTTTGCCTGTTTCTTGTCACTGGTCACTCGTCACTGCCTTTATAGTGCCGTCAGCTCCCACAAGTCCCTTCGGGAAATCGCAGACCCCAAAGAACAAGGGTCTGTGCTAGGAGTGTGTCGGAAATAACAGTCTCTCAACGAAGAATCAATAACTTACAGACACTTGAATCTCGCTAAGTTGTTGATTCTACGTACAACGAAATCTATCTCCGACAGACTCCTAGGGA
>JBEKAD010000744.1:0-2510 GCA_050018435.1 Terriglobia bacterium | reverse complement strand
TTTCACCCCCGAATTGCTGGATCTGGTAGGAGAGGGGATAGGTCCGGTGGGAGTGTTGACGATGAAACCAGCCGGGCCGAACCCGCAACTCCCCCCGGGGATTAGCATGCGGACGTCCAAAGGCCTCTTTGTGCAGACCGGCACGGTCCACTCCAAGTCGGTCAATCTTCCCGAACCTGAAAATTTCTTCGATTTTACTGTCGGCGGCGTCTCCTCATTGGACCCGATTCTTTGGGGCGGGGAGAAAGAAGAGAATGCCCTCTCCCCCGCCCTCGTCGGCGTGGCCTCTCGGATTATGGCGCTCAACGGCCGGCTCTTGGCCACGATGGGGGACCTTTCCCAAACCTTGGTGATTATATTTAAAGTGGTGGCGATCTTTTTCGTAGTGATTGAAGGGGTGGCGCTGCTGATCGGCATCCGGATGACGCGCTCGATGACGCGCACCGTGGATACCCTTTACGACGCCACGGAGCGGGTTAAGGCGGGGGATTTGTCCTATCGGACGCGCTTTCCCTCCCACGATCAGTTGACCGCCCTGGGCGAGGCTTTTGACGGCATGACGGCTTCGGTGGAGCGGTTGATGCAGGAATCGCAGGAACGGTTGCGGTTGCAGAGCGAGCTGGATATTGCGCGCGAGGTGCAACGCCAACTGTTCCCTCAGGCCGTGCCGAGAGTGCCGGGCCTGGATCTTTACGGTGTCTGTAAGGCGGCGCGCTCGGTGAGCGGCGATTACTACGACTTCTTGAAATTGGACGAGCATCGTGTGGGACTGGTTCTGGGGGATGTCAGCGGCAAGGGAATCTCGGCGGCGCTTTTGATGGCGGCCATTCAATCGGCCCTGCGTGCGCAGTTTTACAATGGCTCCGCGGACGGCCAGAGTTCCGCCCCCACCCAGCTTTCAACCGCCCGCGTCGTCGATCGATTGAATTGCCAGATCTATGCGAATACGCCGCAGGAAAAATATGTGACATTCTTCTTCGCGGTCTACGACGCCCGAACCCGCAATCTCTCTTACACCAACGCCGGTCATCTGCCGCCCATCCTCTTCCGGGAAGGCAAGATTGAGCGCCTCCGCACCGGGGGTACGGTGGTGGGATTGTTTCCTTCCGTCGCGTACGAGGTGGGAGATATCCGTCTGGAACCGAATGATGTCTTGCTGGCCTATACGGATGGCATTACCGAGCCGGAGAATACTTACGGAGAAGAATTCGGGGAATCCCGTCTCCTCGAGGTGGCAAGGGGCATGCTGAATGCTTCGCCGGAAGTTCTGGTGACGGAAATCTACCGGAGCGTGGACGAATGGACGGGCAGCCCGGAACTTCAGGATGACATGACCTTGCTTCTGGCGCGGGCGTGGTAGGATCCTCCGGTAACCGTGCCTGTCCAAATTGCGCTCAATCAATCAGGCCGGCAGTGACCAGCGGCAGAGCCGCGTTGACCAATGGAATAAGTTCATGCGAGAGGGCACGCGATCTGGGCGTCAGGCAAAAAAAAGCGTGGGATATGGATCAGAGGATTCGCCTCTCGATGCACAATGGCACATTCGAAAAAATGAGCGGTGAAATCGAAATTGACCGCTATCGGCATGTACAAGCGTTCCGTTACAATCAGAGAGAATTGACTGGCGGAGAGCGATTCCGTACGGTTTGTGATAATCTTGTGGGGAAGAGGCTCACCTACCGTGGGCTGATCGGACAGGCAGACGGAGGAGAAGCGTTAAGAAATCCCGAGACGCGGGAGACGGAAAAAGCCCCGAGTTTAAGCGATTCGAGCGAGCCGTCAAGAAAATTCTCTCGGTTTCGAAATCTGAATTAGAAGCACGCATGGCCCAGTATGGTGCCCATAAGCCGCATAGGCCGGGACCGAAAGCGAAGACAGCATGATGACAAGACACAAGAGATTATTTTCTGTCTTGAGTTGTAAGAGAATCGAGTATACGTTCACATCCAGTTTGGACAAGTTTCGATTCGAAGAATTCGCAAAGGACCTCGCCCAGAGAAGCGGAGAAGCGTTCGAGGCGCTAGGCATTTCGTTTGTGGCCCCGACGCGCAATCCGAAAACAGTTGGTTACCACGTTCATTTCTCAGGTGGGAAGGAGCGTCGAAGGTTCCGTGCGACTTTGGAATACGTAAATGGCACAGAAATACCGGACGCACACGAAACACGACCTTTCGCCGAGGAATTAATGGGATGGATCGGGCAGTTCTTCCGAAGCGAACGAATTACTGCTGATGTGGAAGCAACATTCTTATACCCACTTAGGAAGTTTGAGCCGGTCCTTCCGATGCCGATGCGACTTTCGCTGGGCCGAAATCAAGAAATCGAAGTCAATGGCATGTCTGTATTCGTGTCCGCTAGACCTCAGGGCGTCTATTCCGCTTTTGTGATCTTACTGATTTCTGCAAAATAGAGTGACAAATGCCATATCCTGTGTTACGCTGCGTGCATGAAAACGAAATCTTCGGGAAAGCGCGATTTTTCCGCCCTGGAACAGCGGAGGTTGAGGGCGG
>JBEKAD010000743.1:0-3599 GCA_050018435.1 Terriglobia bacterium | reverse complement strand
CAAACCGGCGTCCTGTTCCAGAGCAAGCAGAAGATCAACGGGCCGTACAGTCTCGGCAACCCCAAAGAGTTGGCCGCCCTTCCCTCCGCGCTTGGAAATCCGGCAAAAGACGCCGGATTCCCACATTCCCACAGCAACAACAACGGCGGTGATCCTCAAAATTCGGCAGGAGAAGAAGAAACAAAATCGGACAGATCACGTGCTATAAAAACCGGACAACTTGACAAGCTAAGAACAGGGGTGGGGGTTGGATGGGAAAGAAACGGGTGACACGGCCGCGACACGGCGCTAGAATACAGCACCGCCGTTGGAATAACCAGTCGACGCGCGGACCCCATGGACCGGCCTGTGCTATCTCCAGTTCATTGACATCGTGTGCCATGATGGTCTGCGATGGGTCGAATGTGAGCGGCGAATGAAAAGCGAATGTCACTAGATCGCGCAAACTCTCAACTTGGGTGGCCCGAACCACGTGAATTATTCTCGCCCAAAGGCGTGGGTGCAGGCATTATCACAGCCACCGCCAGAGCCAAGCTTCAGCGAACGCTCGCTAGGTTCGGGGGAGGTGAAGAGGCCAAGGTCGGCCTTCTCTTGCCAGACCCTTCCGACAACTCAACTCCGTCACCGATCGCAGTCGTTTGCGAGTTCAGCCGAGTCCCACCTCCCGAGGCCCTCAGTGCTGTACATCGATTAGCGTGGAACTTCTGCAAGGCGCCTCTCCTTCTGACGCTTGACGCTACGTGCGTACGAGCCTGGTCTTGCTGCGAACCCCCTTCGCCCGAAGCGACCCTGCTTCCACCGAGCGCAGAAATCGCACAGGTTCGGTTCGATTGGTCAGATCAGTCACTTTCTGGCCAGATTGCCAATGCACTTCATTGGGTGAACTTAGTGACCGGGCGATTTTTTCTCGACAACTCACGTCGATTCAGCCCCAACGGCCGCGCCGACCAGGTTCTGCTTTCGAACTTGAAAACGATTCGCCACATACTTCACGAGCAGGGACTCAAGTACGAAGTTGCGCATGACTTACTGGGTCGCATCATCTTCATCCAATTTCTGTTTCAGCGCACTGATTCGAATGGCCGGGCGGCCCTGAACGAAGCTGTGCTGCGCAAACTCGCGGATGATCGTGTCCTTCGCAAGGAACATCGAAATCTGGAAGACATTCTCACCGAATACGAGGACGCGTACTCCTTCTTCCGTTGGCTTAATGACCGCTTCAACGGCGATCTTTTTCCAGGTAAAGGAGCGACCCCTGCATTACGAGAACAAGAGTGGCAGGACGAGATTGCCCAAGTCAGGCCGAAGCACCTAAACTCACTGGCCGAGTTTGTAGGTGGCCGAATGCTACTTGACCCGGGACAGCGGTCCCTTTTCCCCTTGTACTCATTCGATACGATCCCGCTTGACTTGATCAGTAGCATCTACGAAGAGTTCGTTAGCCGGACAACGCGAACAAGCGGACTGCATTACACTCCTGGTCACGTTGTGGATCTGATTCTCGATGGCGTTCTCCCGTGGGGTGACACAAATTGGGACGTGAAGATTCTGGATCCCGCGTGCGGGTCCGGCATATTCTTGGTTAAGGCCTTTCAGCGCTTGATTCATCGCTGGAGGCTTCGGTACCGCGATCAAGAACCTGCCGCGGCTGACCTAAGAAGCCTCTTGGAGAACAATGTTTTCGGTGTGGACCTCCATGGTGAAGCAGTGCGGGTCGCATCATTCAGTTTGTACTTAGCGATGTGTGATGAAATCGACCCAAAGTATTATTGGACGCAGGTTCATTTCCCAAGACTGCGCGGCAAGAATCTGCACCGGGAAAGGCAACCATGACCCCACATGCGGCGAATTGGGCCGACAATCGTGGTTGGAAGGTATCATACGGCACCCTTGGGCCTTTGTTCCTTCCTCGTGCGGCAGAGATGACCACAAGCGATGGCGTTGTATCGATGCTTCAACCATCTAGTCTGCTCACTAACTCGGTTGGAACTGCACAAGCATTCCGTCGTAAGCTCCTTTCGGATCTGAAGGTCGAAGAAGTCACGAACTTGTCGGCTCTGCGCTTTGGATTATTTGCCGACGCGGTTGATCCCGCATGCATTGTAACACTACGCCCGACCAAGCCTGACGGTGAGCCCATCTCTTATGTTTGCCCGAAGCCGACACATTCGAGCTTCGACGACTACCGCATCACGGTTGATCCGCAGGATGTGCAACTGGTTTCGCCTTACGAAGCCGCCAACGATGATCGTGTCTGGTCCGTGTTCATCTGGGGGGGCAGACGCGATTTGTCGTTGGTGCGCAAGCTATCTGGACATCCGACTTTGGGCCAACTTGAGAAATCAGGTGTTGTACGCACACGCGAGGGAATTATCCGCGGCGATAAGAAGAAACGGGTGACGCGACTATTGGAGCGGAGAGTGCTTGAGACAGTGGGAGCAATGCCTCTGCCAGACGAACTCGATGCTCTGACACTTCCCATTAATAGCGACGACCGCGTGCATTCGCGCGAATCAACAGACCTCAGGGCATTCGAATTGCCGCAACTCCTGATAAAGCAGGCCTGGACGAAACGAACAGGCAAGTTTGAAGCAGCAGTGGTCCGCAATTCGCCTGGAGGGCACGGTGTCCTTTGCTCTCAAAGCTTCCTTAGCGTTTCCTCCGACGCACAGAATGAGGTGACCCTTAACAGGGCCTGTGTTGTTTACAACAGCATTGTGGCGGTCTATTACCTCTTGCTTACCAGTGGCCGGTTCGCATCATACCGGCCAGAACCACTTGTTAGAGACCTACTGCGGGTTCCTATTCCTCTTCCAGAAAACAAGATAGGAGGCGGCGCCGACAAGACCGGCGAGAGTGCGCGTTCCATCCGCGATCTGTTTGAGCTTAACGAGTCTGAGTGGTCGCTGGTTGAGGATCTTTTTAGCTATACGCTTCCGGATTTCAAAGGTGATTCTCAATCCCCAGGACGACTCAGAACGACTCGGGGGGAAGGCGACGAGCTGGGTGTGTACTCTGAGGCCTTCATTCGGGTGCTGCGTTCGGGGTTCGGATCCGATAAGAGGTTGTCAGCGAGGGTCTTCGAAGAACCCAGCAACGGCTACCTGCTACCTGTCCGGATGCTTGTCGTCCATCTTGATGTGCCACAGACGCGTAAAGCGGATATCCAGCGCGAACGCATTGAGCCGGGCATCCTGTTAAGAGAGCTCGAGCGACTTTGTTCCCCAGTGGCTAATCGCGTGCCAAACGGGGGCGGCCGAACGCTCGGAAAAAGATTCCTCCGTCTTTACACGAGCTTAGAGGTGGAACAACGGCCAGTGCCTAGCGTCGTGCTCGTCAAGCCGGATCAAGTACGCTATTGGACGCGGGCCGCCGCGTTACACGACGCTGACGATGTCGCGTCGGATGTGATGCGGTGGGGAATCGACAATGTCACTAGGGGAACGGCCCGTGTCCAATAGGCGGATGACCATTGCGGAAGCAGGCTTCCCGAACACGGGAGAATTTCAGCGACTCGTTTCACACTGGGCAACCGATGCCTCACTGTTGATGTTGCAGTTCGTCTGGCGAGGTTATGATTACCTGAAGGAGGATGTCCT
>JBEKAD010000742.1:0-2526 GCA_050018435.1 Terriglobia bacterium | reverse complement strand
ACCCGCCGCGCCCTCCGGCGGTTGCGCCGGCGGCGCCCTATCGTCGCCTCCTGCTGGAAGCAAAGTACGTTGCCGTTTTGAAGGTTCTATGAATGTCACTGTATTATGCAGAACTCAATAATGGTCGGCGGGCGGGGCTCGGCGGCCCTTGGGCAATATAAGGAGAGCGAATGGCGAACGGCGCCAGACCGGAAACTGCAACGCTGATTCCCCAGCCGGGTGGTTCCCTCCCGGAGGCCTCCCTGCCCTGGGCTGGCGCGGATCTTGCCTGGCTGGCGGGTTTGTGCCTGGCGGCCTACGCGTTCTATCTTCCGGTTCTCGGGTTTGATTTCGTCTTTGACGACCGCCCCTTCATTCTCCAGAACCCTTCACTGCTCTCCTGGCATTCCGTCCCCCAGTTTTTTACGGCGCACTTGGTGGCCTTTCTCCATCCGCATTCACAAGGAACATATTACCGCCCGTGTTTATTGTTATGGTTATGGGTCCAGCACAAGCTCTGGAACTTGCATCCGATGGGCTGGCACCTGTCCACGCTGACGCTCCACGTGCTGGCTTCCCTCAGCGTGTATATGCTGGCGCGGGAAATTCTCCGCCGCCGGTTCGGGGCAGGGGTAGCGGCCCTGGTGTTCGCCCTGCACCCGGCGCACGTGGAGAGCGCCGCGTGGATTATGGGGTTGCCTGACCCGCTGATGACGCTGTTCGCGGTGTCCGCCCTGGTGTGCCACATCCGCCGGCGGCGAAGCCTGGGCCCCAGCCGCCCAATTTGGGCAGCCACTTCCCTGTGGCTATACGCGGCGGCAGTCTTGACCAAGGAAGTCGCCCTGACCGTGCCCGCCCTCATGTTTGCCTATGAATGGATATTTCCCCCCCTCGCGACCGGCGGCAGCAAAGGGCTGGCGGGACGTTTTCGGGACTCCCTCGTGCCCACCCTAGGATATTGGGGAGTGACCGGTGTCTACCTCGCAGCGCGATGGGCGGCGCTCGGCGGGCTGAGCCATCCTCTCACGCCGCTGGCTTGGCAAACGATGCTGGCCACCTGGCCCGCGGTTCTGTGGTTGCACCTGAAGCTGCTGGTGTGGCCGGTGGGATTGAGCGCTTTCTACGACGTGCCCTACACCACGCATCTTGGGCTCACGGCCTTTGCGTTGCCTCTCGCCGCGGTCGTTGCCTGCGGAATGCTCTTGTTGCGCCTCGGGGGGAAATCGCCGCAGCGGGCCTTCGCCGGCGTTTGGCTTTTTCTGCCGATGGCATTACTCCTGAACCTGCGCGTTTTCCCGCAAGGGGAAATCGTTCATGACCGGTTCATGTACTTTTCTTCCGTAGGGTTCTCAATCCTCACCGCCCTCGGGATGGAGTGGTTTGCCGCCTCCCCGGGTTTTCCTTTTTCTATCCGCGCTCGACAAGCCGGGACCGTGGCAGCACTGGGCATCCTTCTGGGCGGAGCGACGATCTATTACGAGCGCTGGCCGTCGCTCCCGGCAACAACCTGGCAACCAACAACCTCGCCGCGGACCTTTCGGACCTCGGGCGGTACGAAGAGGCGATGGCGCTTTATGAGCGCATTCTGGCGCGCGCTCCTGATTACTCGCTGGCTCGATACAATCTGGGCTATTGCCAATACCGGACCGGGCGCTTCGAAGAAGCCCGCAAGAATCTCACGCGCGCCGTCGCCCTCAACCCTGCGGAACCGGAGCCCTACGTCTATCTGGGCCTCACGAATTTTCGCACCGGCCACCTGGAGGAAGCGGTTGCAAACCTTCAACAAGCGGTCGAGATCAGTCCGGAAAACGCGCCTTACCGGTTCAGTTTGGGCATGGTCTTGAAGGCCCAAGGCAATCTGCGCGCCGCCCGTAACGAATTTGAATCCGCCCTCGCCTTGGAACCGACCCTTTCCGCCGCGCGCGAACAACTCATGGAAATCGAGAGGCAGCGTGCGGCCCCATGAATCAGCCAGCGTGGCGCGAGGCTTTCCAGAAATTCGATGAATTACTCGTTTTCATCGGTCTTACCCCCGGCACCCCGTTTCTGGCATCCTAGGAGTGTGTCAGAAATAACAGTTTCTCAACGAAGAATCAATAACTTACAGACACTTGAATCTCGCTAAGTTGTTGATTCTACGTGAAACGAAATCTATCTCCGACAGACTCCTAGATAGCCGTTCTTCGGCCATCCATGCTCAGAACGTCAGCGCCCGCGGGTTTCGCGCGGCCTATAAAGTCCCGCCCTTGCAGCGACCCGATGAAGAAGGCTCACCCTGTTGAGAAATCAAGGCTAGCGCCAATGCTGTTCACTTAAGCTGACCGTTCCCGATTCGACCCCCTCACCCACCGCCTTGCGGTCCCCCCTCTCCCCCAAGGGGGAGAGGGAAGAGAAATTCTTTGTTTGCCCTCGCCCCTTGGGGGAGCTGATCGTGTCCCACATCTTCTGCTGGACACCGGGGGTGCGCGCATTCAGCCCCAAAGGGGCGGCCTAGCAAAGCCCAGGCCAGCGGCCTGGGTTAGGAAGGTCACCCCATTTTCCGTTCTC
>JBEKAD010000741.1:0-3872 GCA_050018435.1 Terriglobia bacterium | reverse complement strand
GGTTACGCCCGACGAGGGACTTTCGCAACAGCATCTCGAAAACATGGAGGCGGTGGGCATTCCGTGCGCCCGGTTTTCCCTGGAGGATAGTGGCTTCGAGGCGGTGAAGAAGAACACAGTGCGCGTCGTCGAAATTACCAAGCTGGTGCAGGAGAAGAAGGGCTCAGGCGTAAGCGTGCCAGTAGAGGCGTTCGAGGGAAACAATCTTATTTTCGTAGATGAGGGGCACAGGGGGGCGAGCACCGAAGCCGGCAAGTGGGTCGGCCACAGGGACAAGCTGGCGGAAACGGGTTTCACCTTTGAATACAGTGCGACCTTCGGCCAAGCTATGACGACCGCGCGCGACGACGAGATGACCCAGGAATACGGAAAGGCCATCCTTTTCGACTACTCGTACAAGTATTTTTACGGCGACGGATTCGGCAAGGACTTCGAGGTTCTGAACCTGAAGCATGAAACAGCGGACGAACAAACGCAAACGCTGCTGCTCGCAAACCTGCTCGCGTTCCACGAACAGAAGCGGGCTTTCCAGACAAAATCGGACGCCATGCTCCGCTATCACCTGGCCGACCCACTTTGGATTTTCGTGGGCAGCACGGTCAACAAGTCCAAAGATAACAAGCAAGCAAAGGAGTCGGATGTTTTGACGGTGGTGAAATTCCTCGACGCGTTCTTACAGAACAAACGCGGCTGGGTGCAAAAGGCCATCAAACAGATTCTTGAGGGCAAGAGCGGGATTGAGGACGATGGCGGGAACGATGTTTTTGCATCGCGGTTCAAACACATCAAGGGTTGGACCAAGGACGCAGAGATGATTCATCGCGACATGCTTAAGCGCGTTTTCCACTCGGAAAGCGGTGGGCGGTTGCACGTTGGCGACATCAAGGGCATGGCCGGTGAACTGGGTTTGAAGGTGGGCGGTGCCGAGGATTATTTCGGCCTCGTTTACATCGGTGACACGGCGAGTTTCAAGAACCTTATTGGAGAACACTGCCCGGACGTAGAGATCGAGGAGGACCAGCTTGCGGAAGGATTGTTCGAGAACATTAAAAGGGTGGACTCGCCCATCAACATGCTCATTGGCGCCAAGAAGTTCATGCAAGGGTGGGATAGCTGGCGCGTGACGAACATGGGCCTCCTGAATATCGGGCGAAGCGAAGGCACGGAGATTATTCAACTTTTCGGTCGCGGCGTTCGCCTAAAGGGCCTGAACCGATCTTTGAAGCGGAGCTCCGCCCTGCCGCCGCCGCACCCGGAGGGCATTGACCTGCTTGAGCGGCTCAATATTTTCGCCGTCCGCGCCAACTACATGACGCAGTTCCGTGATTATCTGGAGCGTGAAGGTGTCGAACCGTTCGGCGACGTGGAATTGAATTTGCGAATTAAGAGAAACGACGAATTCCTGAATAAAGGGCTGATTGCCCCGCGCCTACCCACAGAAAGCAAGTTCGCAAGCAGGGAGCGAATGATGCTGGAATGTGACGAAGCGGCAAAAGTGGTGCTGGATGTTTCCGTGAAGGTGGAGCGCATCGGGAGCGCCGCAGGCGCGTTCCAAACGTCGAGCTACGTTGGCGGCATCGAGCGATGGTTGCCGACTGGGCAATTCGGATTGCTCGATTGGGGGCGCCTCTACCTTGAAATGCTGCAGTTCAAGGAGGAACGGGGTTTCCATAACCTGGTCATCCGGCCCGAGCATCCGCGCCGGATTCTTGAGGCGACCGACCCCAAGCTTTACAGCCTGATTTGTGATGAAGGACTGCTGAAACCAAGACGCGCGGAGGAGGTTGCACAGTTGCAAGCTGCGGTGGCGGGCGTGTTGAAGAAATATGTCGAGTCAAGAACGGTCTACGCTCCTCTCAAGAAAGACGACGAGAATTTTCAGGATTATGTCGTCAAAGTGCCGCGCAGCAGCCCGGACTTGATAAAGGCGGTCAAAGAGATCATTGACGAGGGGAAGCGCATTTACAAGGAACTTTGCGCTGAGTTGCCGGGAGTATATTTTGATCGGCACCTTTATCAGCCGCTGCTGATACAAAAACGCAGCAGGGTAAAGTGCGCCCCTCCGGCATTGAACGAGAGCGAGGGTCGCTTCGTAAATGACCTGTTGGAGTTTTGCCGGTCCAAGCCTGAAGTATTGAAGGATAAAGAGCTATTCCTGCTGCGCAATCTGAGCCGGGGCAAGGGTATCGGATTTTTCGAGGATAGTGGCTTCTACCCGGACTTCATATTCTGGATCATGGAGGGCAAGAAGCAGCGATTGGTTTTCATCGAGCCACACGGAATGCTGAACGAGGATCATCCTTCCATAAATCCCAAGGTTAATCTCCACAAAAAGCTAAAGGCCCAGGCAGAAGACGCACTCCGGCGATCGAAGGCGAAGGACCTCGACCTTGATTCATTTGTCATCTCAGCGACGCCCTACGATGACCTCAGGAAGCGCATTTGCGACGATGCTGGGCCGTGGACTAAAGAGAGGTTTGCCGACGCCCATATTCTCTTCTTCGACGATGGTGACCGCCGAACGTATCTGGAACAGATTGTCACAGGTTAGCTGAGCAAGCCACAGTCACCGCAGTTCTGACCGTGGGTTCTTCCATTGATGGCCAAGGGCATAGCCAGCGGGAAGAAGGCGCTCGCCATAAAGACCGGCCGGCCCGGCTGCCCGCCCGCCTTTGAGCCCCAAAGGGGCGACCTAATCTAGCCTAGGTAATCGAAGGTGTGAAAGAACAATGAATCAAACTTCCCACCACAGAGACACAGAGGCACTGAGAACCGAAAAGAAAGGGCCTTTCCTCTGTGCCTCTGTGTCTCTGTGGTTAATGCAATCGATTTTTTCACACCTTCATTGGCCTGGGGTCAGCGCGGAAACCGCCGAATGCACCCGGAAGGGGCTCGCCATGCAAAACCGTGCCGTAATAACCACCGAAGTGGGTCGCCCCTTCAGGGCTGGGGGGTTGAAATTGATGGGCCCCTTAACCCAGGCCGTTGGCCTGGGCTAGATTAGGTCGCCCCTTTGGGGCTCAGGCCGAGGTGGGTCGCCCCTTGGGGGCTCAGGCCGAGGTGGGTCGCCCCTTGGAGCTCGAGCGCGGGCTGGCGCGAACGCGCAAAAGCGGGTAGCCACAGTCAGCGCAGTTCTGCCTGTGGGTTTTTCCATTGATGGTGAAGGCATAGCCTGCGGGAAGAAGTAGGGTTTGCTACGATTTTGGTTAAGTTCCGCCCTCCACGGCGAGAACGTTATCCAGGACGACGGTTGGAAGCGAGCCCTTGCCCAATACGTCCTTGGCGTCCAGGACCTCGATGCCCACCAGTTCTTCGCTCGGGCCGATGTTCAAGCTCACTTCGTCCGTCAGCCGCAGCGTGCGGCACTGGTATTCGCCCTCCAGCAAGCGAATATAGAGCGCGTCCACTTCGCTGTCATAGCTGATGCGCATCCCCGTCCCCCTTCAGAAATAAAACGTGTAAACCGTTATTACCACTATCTCATTCTGCTCTTCAACTGCCACCGGGGCAACCTGTTTGATGGCGTAATACTTGTCCTGCCAGCGCGCGGCATATTGGAAGTTGAGCCGGCACATGAAACGCCCCCGCTTCGCGGGTTCGCGTATGCCGCGTTGGATGGCTTCGCGGACTTCCGTCTCGTTGGCCCCGCGCTCGACGCACTGCTCAATGGCGTGGGCCGTCAATCGAATTGGTTTCATACTCTGGACCCTATCCTAACGCAGGTTTGCTTCTTGCGCCAGCCGGCAGTTGTTCCCAAGAATCGCGATTGAGCGATGTAGCGCGTTCCTGCGGTGGTGGAAACGTCTGCTGCCGCGAGCCGTGGTCAGTGAGCGGCAGACTCACGGCTCAATTCCGGCCAAGATTCAGGGATC
>JBEKAD010000740.1:2145-3496 GCA_050018435.1 Terriglobia bacterium | reverse complement strand
ACCACGCCGGGGAGTTTCAGGTAATAGTCCGCCAGGCGCGCTCCCATGTAAGTGGGATAGCCGCCGAAAAGCTCGTCGCTGCCCTCGCCGCTCAGCGCCACCTTGATGTGTTCGCGCGCGAAACGCGAAATCATGTAAGTGGGGATGACCGCCGGATCGGCCATGGGCTCGTCCAGATATTCGGTCAGCATCATCAATGCCTGGTACATGGTGGGCTTGTCGGCATTCAAAACGTGATGCCGGGTGCGGAAGCGTTTCGCCACCAGCGTCGAGTAAGGCTCCTCGTTGAAAGTTTTTTCGGGGAAGTTCACAGAAAACGTACTGATGTTTCCCGGGCTCAGCTCGCTCATGATGGCGACGATGGTGGAGGAATCCACGCCGCCGCTCAGGAAGACCCCCAGGGGAACGTCGCTCACCAGGCGCGACTCCGCCGCCTGCCGCAGACGCACGGCGAGCTCCTCCACCAAATCGCGCTCCTCGCGAGCCGTGACCGGCGGTTGCTCCGGCGAGCGCAAATAGTCCTGCGGGCGCCAGTAAGCGTCGATGTGAATGTTGCCGCCTTCCACCACCATGCGATGCGCCGCCGGAAGCTTCTTGATCTCGGCATAAACGCTGCGTGGGCCAGGGAAATGGCCGTAGAAGAAATAGTGGGTGAGCGCGGTGGGATCCATCGCGCGGCTGATTCCCGGGTACTCGAGCAGCGACTTGATCTCCGACCCGAACACCAGCGTTTGACCGTCGCGCCAGTAATAAAGGGGTTTCTCACCGGCGCGGTCGCGCGCCAAAAGCAATCGCTTGGCGCGGTCATCCCACAGGGCGATGGCGAACATCCCGTTCAATTCGCGCAGGCAGTCCGGGCCCTGCTCCTCGTACAGGTGGATGATGGCTTCGCCGTCGGAATGCGTCTTGAAATGGTGGCCGCGTTCCAGCAACCCTTGGCAAAGCTCACGGTAGTTATAAATCTCGCCGTTGAAAACCAGGGCGATCTCCCCGCTTTCGTTGAAGAGCGGCTGGTTGCCGGTTTCCAGATCAATGATGCTCAGCCGCCGGATGGCCAGCGCGATGTGCGGCAATTGAAATTTGCCGCCACTGTCAGGCCCGCGATGAAAGATGCAAGCCGCCATCGGGTCGATGCGCTCGCCGTGCGCCAACGGTTGAAGCTGCAAATTGAAAATCCCGCAAATTCCGCACATAAGGTCAGGGAACAGGTTACAGGGAACAGGGAACAGAAATCCACTCCCAATCCGGGGGTTCCGTCAAAGTCCGATGGGGTTGAAAAGGACCCCTCAGGGATGATGCACACAAGGCCTTCGAGGTATGTTATACACTCGACTTTGACGGAACCCTGCCC
>JBEKAD010000740.1:0-2123 GCA_050018435.1 Terriglobia bacterium | reverse complement strand
CTTTGACGGAACCCTGCCCCCAATCTGGATTTCGGTCTAAGCGAACCCTCATGGCTGAAAAGGCGTGACCATGTATGTCGGCCTGCTATCCGGCTGCCCGGCTTTGGCCGGGGGAATCTCCCAAACGGAAAAGTCCGATTCATTCCAGAGCGGGTCGATGCGCCCTACATTCCCCCAAAGGTCTTCCACCAAGGTGTTCGGGGTCACCACCAGAATGGGCTGCAAGTTTGATTTCGTGAGGGCGCGAAATTCGGGGAGCGTGACCAGCACTCCCTTACCCGGCTGGCCGCCCGCCGCGCGCCGAGCCTCCGCCTGGTGCGCCACTTGGTAGTTGCTGGTCATCTCCCCCCATCTAATCGAGAGTAATCCCACCGGACGCCGCAGATAGAAAGGCAGGCTGTTGCGAAAATAATAGTAGCCGAAAATCGGCGAATCCCGCTCCGGGCTGGAAAGGATGGTCGCTGCCAGGCGGCGGCTGGAATCGGTTTCAGCGAGCAACTCGAGTGGCGCATACCAGCGCAGCACGAGGGTTGGAACAATCGCGGCCGCCAGCGCAAATGTCGCGATCGCCGTCGTTCGCCCGCGCCTCTGCGCCGCCAGCCTCCGGCCGAGAAATCCCAGCGCCACAAGGATCAGCCCGCTATAGAGCAGCGACGGCTGGATGAGTTCCAACACATTGGGGTGGAGTTTCTTGGCCAGTCGCACCTGAAGCGTGGCGAAGAGCCAGGAGTGCGACGCGGCGGCCACCACGACTCCCAATCCCAGCAAAAGCGCAAATCCTGCCGTCAGCCAATCCGGCGGGCGGGCTTGCGCCTCCTTGCCCACATCGTGCCAGACCTGCCCCATGAGGATGCTCAGCGGAACGACCGCGGGCAGAAAATAGGTGGGAAGCTTGGAATGCGAAAGCGTGAAGAAGACGAATACCCATGCCGCCCAACAAAGCAGAAACAGCATGGGCCGGCCCGCTTCTTGCTTCAGTTCCCGCCAGCGTCGCAAGCGATTCCAACCCGCCAGCAGCAGGAAGAGGCTCCACGGGAAAAAGCCGCCGAGGAACACGGGAAGGTAGTAGAGGATTCCCCCTCCGCGGCGCGCGGCGCCGGTGGTGAAACGCTTCAGGCTCTCGTTCCAAAAGGCATAGCGGGGGAAATCCGGATTGCGCACGGAAACGGCAATGAACCACGGCAGAGCCACGGCAAACAAAACCAGAAGGCCCCATCCCCATCGCAGGCGCAGCCATTCCCGCCAGTGGCCGCGCGCCACCTCGTAAATCAAAATCGCGATCAAGGGGATCAGAATGCCGACGAATCCTTTGGTGATAACCGCCACCCCCATCGCCGCGAACATCAATGCGTCGAACCACGGCCCTCGGAAGTCCTTCTCCTCCAAGAGCCAGAACGCCACCATCGCCAGCGTGACAAGGAAGGTAAGCGTCATGTCAAAGATGACTTCGCGGGCGAGCACCAGGGCCAGAGGACATGCGGCAAAGACCAACCCCGCCCGCAGCCCCGCGGAGTCCCCGAACATGCGGCGCGCCAGGAACCATACCAGCAGCATGGTTGCCGCGCCCATCAACGCCGACGGCAAGCGCGCGGCGCCTTCGGAGACGCCAAAGGTTTCGAGTGAAGCCGCCACCATCCAGAAATACACAGCGGGCTTGTCAAGAACGGCGAAGCCGTTGAAGTGCGGCGTAATCCAATCCCCCGACGCCAGCATCTCGCGCCCCACCTCGGCGTTACGGCCTTCGTCGGGTTCAACCAAGGGAAGCCGTCCCAAACCCGCGAAGAACAGCACGGCCGCCGTGAAGAGCAGCAGGACAAGCGAGAGAGCGAGAGTGGTCCGGGAGTTGGGGCGGGATTCCGTGGGCGTCACGGCTATCGGGTGATCCGATGATCCGGTAATCGCGTGATCGGTCGCTTTGGTGGTCACCCGATCACCCGATCATCAGACTTTACCAACCTCCTGTCTTTTGAAGTTGCTCGTGGCGGGCGTCTCCACAACTTCCAATACGCCCTCGTAAGCGATCCAGTTTTTCTTCATCCAGCGCACCGCCCACACGTCCGCCAGACCTTTTTTCAATCTTCGCCAAGTATCATACTTGGTTTTTCCCGCCCGGCGGGGGTGAT
>JBEKAD010000739.1:0-3564 GCA_050018435.1 Terriglobia bacterium | reverse complement strand
CCCACCCCCGGCGCGACAAATCCCAGTGGATGATATATCCGGAGATGGCGGCGATGGCCAGGAACATTAGGCCGGTGCCAGTGAATCCCAGCAACAGTTTGCCGATGGCGAACAACACCATGTAAACCATCACACAGCCGAGTATCCAATCCATCAAATTATACCAGCCATCCTGCGTGGGAGCGATTTCCGGAGCGAGCACGGCGATGTGCCTCCATCCCGCCACTCCCGGCCGCACGCGGCGGTAGAACTCCAGGAGTTTGGATTCCGGTTCGGGTTGCGTCAGGAGCGTGGTGGCCACCCACACCACGGTGGTGAGGATCACCGTCAAGACCAGGTTCTTCGCAAACTGGTTGGGGTCGGAAGCCGCGAAGGGGCTGGCGAATTTCAGCACGATGGAGACCGTCGCCGCCGTGGCCATGGAAGAGATTTCCGACCAGGCGTTGATGCGCCACCAGTACCACCGCAGCAGGTACACCGCTCCCGTGCCGGCGCCGATGTTGACCACCATATCCCAACCGCCTGCCACCGTGTGCATGACATAGGAAACCGCCGCGGCCACGACCATCAGTCCCATGGTGGAAATTTTGGAAGCGGTTACGTAGTGGCTGTCAGAGCGATGGCGTGCCAGGAAACGGCGATAGAAATCGCTCACCAGGTAGGACGACCCCCAGTTGAGCTGCGTAGCAACCGTGGACATATAAGCGGCGGCAAAAGCAGCGAGCATCAGGCCGCGAAAAGCTCCGGGGAGGTATTCCACCCAGACCCGAACGAAGCCACCCTCCGCGTCTGCCCCCGGCAGACTCAGTTGGGGATAAAGGACGACCACCGTCAGCGCGGTGAGGATCCAGGCCCAGGGCCGCAGGGCGTAATGGGCGATGTTGAACCACAGGGTCGCATACAAGGAATTCTTCTCATCCTTGGCGCAGAAGATGCGTTGAGCCACAAAGCCGCCCCCTCCTGGTTCTGCTCCCGGATACCAGACCGACCACCAGTACACCCCGATATAAACGAGGAAAGTCATGACCGGCATCCAGGGGGAATGCAAATCCGGGACGAAAGAGAGGATGGATCCGGAACCACCCACCGCCGCCCCGCGCGCTGCGTCCACAGCGGCGAGTTTCACCTTTAGTGCGTTCATGCCACCCACGGCCCGCACCGCATAAAAGGCCAGGAGAATCAACATGCTCATCTTCAGGATAAACTGCACCAGGTCCGTCCAGAGCACACCCCACAGGCCGGAGATCGAGGTGTAAATTGCCGTAATCACCATGCAGATCACCACGGCCCAGAACTTGGGGATATTGAGTGAAATCCCCAGGATCTTCTCCATGGCCAGGTTGACCCATCCCAAAATGATGCAATGATGCAGTTGATGAGGATGCCAAAGTAAAGCGCGCGAAATCCCCGCAGGAAAGCCGCGGGCTTGCCGGCGTATCGCAACTCCACCAGTTCCACGTCGGTGATGATTTCCGCCCTTCGCCACATGCGCGCGAAGAAAAACACGGTCATCATGCCGCTGAGCAGGAAGCTCCACCAAAACCAGTTGGCGGCCACGCCACGCCGCACCACTTGGCCCGTCACCCAAAGGGGTGTGTCCGCAGCAAAGGTGGTGGCCACCATGGAGGTTCCCGCCAGCCACCAGGAGACTTCGCGACCAGACACAAAGAAATCGTCCGTGCTGGCGCTCCCTTTCTTGCGGTAATAGAGCCCAATGATAAGATTGATCAGAAAGTAGGCGGCGACCACCAGCCAATCAGCAAATGTAAGTTTCATGCGGACAAAATCCTTCCCAATTTCGATTGCCGATGGAGGATGGATGATTGCATCCTTCGAAAACCGCCCATCGGCAATCCGTCATTGACATAGCGAATTCGGGAGTATATAGCAGAATTGTTTCTCGGATGTGCGCAAACTACAGCATTAAGCGGCTTATCTGAAATGGCGAAAAGACTTGAAGGACAAATCGTTCCGATTGAGCGCATCGAGTCCCGAATCTTCGTGTTGCGGGGTCACCGCGTGATGCTGGATCGGGATCTGGCGGAGCTCTTTGGCGTGGCGCTCAAGCGTCTGAATGAACAGGTGAAGCGCAACCGCGAGCGGTTTCCTGACGATTTTATGTTCCAGTTGACCCTGGAAGAGGGAAAGGCCGTGATGCTTTCAAGGTCGCAAATTGCGACCTTGAAGCGCGGCCAGAATATCAAGTTTCGACCCTATGTTTTCACTGAGCACGGGGCAGTCATGCTTGCAAACGTACTCAGGAGCCCCGTGGCAATCCGGGCAAGTATTCAAGTGGTCCGTGCGTTTGTGCACCTCCGTCGAATGCTTTCGAGCCATGACGACCTCGCCCGAAAGATTGATGCCATCGTGCGTCGCGTGGGCAAGCACGATGCTGAATTGCAGGAGGTATTTAGGATACTGCGAAAACTACTTCAGCCACCCCCGGGACCACCCAAAAAGCCGCTCGGCTTCATGGCCCCAATGAGCGCGGGAAAAAGGAGCACAGTGTGATTCGCCATTCCGGGATTCAACTTCGATCCGTTGCGTGCGGGCTGGGGACAATAATTCTAGCAGCGGCATTGGCGCAGGCCGCGCCCGACTTGAGTGAAAAGCGCCTGGAGGGAATTGCTCCGGTCGTTGAAACCGCGATTCAGGCCAGGAAGATCCCTGGCGCTGTGGTCCTGGTCGGCCACGAAGGCCAGGTCGTCTATCGAAAAGCTTTTGGCGAGCGCTCCCTGGTGCCCGAACGGCGGGCGATGACTGCGGATACGATCTTTGACTTGGCCTCGATGACCAAGGTGATTGCCACCACGACGGCGGTGATGCAGCTTGTCGAGCAAGGCAAAATTGTGCTCAGCGCACCGGTCAGCCATTACTGGCCGGAATTCAGGCAAAACGGCAAAGGGCCGGTCACCATCCGGGAACTGATGACGCATTATTCCGGCCTACCCCCGGACCTGGAACTGAAACCCGCTTGGACGGGCTATGGCACTGCACTGAAGATGATCGTTGCCGCCAAGCTCAATGTGCCACCGGGCACGCGCTTCATTTACAGCGACATCAACTTTGAGACGTTGGGGGAAATTGTGCGCCGCGTTTCCGGCGAGCCCCTGGACGTCTACTGCGCGGAGCACATCTTCAAGCCGTTGGGCATGAAGGACACTCTGTTCAAGCCACCCGCCTCGCTCCGCGGGCGCATTGCCCCCACGCAATACGAGCACGGCCACAGCGGGCCGGTGCTTTGGGGCGTCGTGCATGATCCCACGTCCCGCTTCATGGGCGGCGTGGCCGGGCACGCGGGCCTGTTCTCGACCGCCGACGATCTCTCCATCTTCGCGCAGATGCTGCTGAATGGCGGCGTTTACAACGGCGTGCGCATCCTCAGCCCGCTTTCGATAGAAAAGATGACGGAGCCGCAGACTCCTCCCAACAAGATGGTGTTGCGCGGGCTGGGCTGGGATATTGACTCGCCTTTCGCTTCGAACCACGGCGAGCGGGTTGGCGACCCCTACATCTCGAACCGCGGCGAGTTGTTCGACGTGGGCTCGTATGGGCACACCGGCT
>JBEKAD010000738.1:0-3825 GCA_050018435.1 Terriglobia bacterium | reverse complement strand
CCGGCCAGTGGTAGCGCTTCAGGGCATCCATCGTTTCCGCGGGTATCTTGCTGATTCGCTTGTCCATTCTGCGCGCATACTTGTCCGTGAAGTGGGCCACCAGGAGGGGAATATCCTCCGGTCGTTCGCGTAAGGGTGGAACAAGAATAGGGAAAATGTTCAACCGGTAATAGAGGTCGCCACGAAATTCCCGGTCTTCGACCATTTGGGCCAAGTCGCGGCTGGTCGCCGCCACCAGGCGGATATCCACGTGGAGCGTCCGGGTGCTGCCTAAGCGCTCAAATTCCTGTTCCTGCAACACGCGCAAGAGCTTCGGTTGCAGCTCCAAGGGGATGTCCCCTAGCTCATCCAGGAAAAGCGTCCCCTGATGCGCTAATTCAAAGCGCCCGATCTTTTGTGCGATTGCCCCAGTGAAGGCACCCTTTTCGTGACCAAAAAGCTCACTTTCCAGGAGGCCCATGGGAATTGCGGCGCAATTCACACTAACAAAAGTCCGCTCGCGGCGCGGGCTGATGTCGTGGATGGCCCGTGCCAGAACCTCCTTCCCCGTACCGGTTTCCCCCTGGATGAGGACGGTCGAAGCGGTGGGCGCTACCAATTCCGCCTGTTTCAAAATCCGTTTGAGAGCGGGACTTTGGCCGATGATCGCTTCAAAGTCGTGGTCCGTGCGAATCTCTTCATTGAGGTAGTTTCTTTCCTCCACTAATCTTTCGCGTGCCTCTGTAACCTGTTGGTAATTCAGTGCATTTTCGATGCCGATGGCAATCTGATTCGCCACCTGGGTCAGGAAATCCACATCCCCCTGGGAAAAGGCCCCCTCCCGCAGTCGTCCTAGATTCAATGTGCCGACGACGCGGTCGCGGCTGATCATCGGGAGCACGCAAAGGGATTTAATTCCAATCGACCAGAGGTTAAGTTGGGGGTTATACCGACTGAGCGCTTGGCCATCCAGGATTAAGGGTTCGCCCGACTCCAGGACTTTGCTGGCAGGCCTTCCGGTGGCCGGAACCACGATTTCTTCCTGCCAGGATTCCCCTCCCTCGGAGAAGTCACGCGCGTACACTCTCAACTGCTTGCCACCCTGCTCGGGCAGGAGCACGCTTGCGTAGTCGCAGTCCATAACTCGCCGAACATTTGCCGAAATCGCGCGAAAAAGCTGCCGAAGGTCGAGGGTGGAAACCACGCTGTTGTTCAAATCCAGGAGCAACTTTAGCCTATCCCGCTCGTGCTCGAGCTGCTGTTGCAAGGCTTGGGCGGCTTGGTGGCTGAGCGCGTTGTCCACGGCGACCGCAATTTGCCGAGCCACAAGTTGGAGGAATTCCACCCCCGCCTCATCGTACGTTCCCACCCGCTGGCTGCCGAATCCGACAGCTCCCGATACAAAAAGATTTGACGTTGATTTCGCGCAGCGAGCCCAACGCCTTTTCGAAACGTTTTTCCTGCTCCAGGTCGGAAATGATCAGGGCCTCTTGCCGTTCCCAGACCCAGCCTGCCGGGGCGTCCTGAATGGTGCGCTCGACAAAGTCCACGTAAGCGCCGGAAGGGGTCTCCAGGATGTGCACACGCATCACGTTCCGCGTTGGCTCGTGCAACACCAGCCACAACGTATCAAAGTTTACCAACCGCGGCAGGCGTTCTTTGAGATCATGAAAAAGCGCCGGGAGGTCACGGTGTGTAGCAATGGATTCGGTGACCTCCAGCAAAGCCTGATGCTGCGAAGGCGGCGGCTTGGGCGGGTTTTTCTCTCCTGCACCGCGGGGATCTATCATAGATATGAGGATACTATAATTCTGCCTGCCCGATTCCCCTCCTTGGTAAGGAGGCAGGGTTCCGTCAAAGTCGATTGGGTTGAAAGGGACCCCTCACCCACCGCCTTGCGGTCCCCCCTCTCCCCAAGGGAGAGGGCTGCGATTTTTGATTTTTTATCCCTCTCCGGGGGGAGAGGGGGGACCGCAAGGCGGTGGGTGAGGGGTCTTTTCGCGGATGATGCATTCGTAGCTCTGTACGTATGCGGCACGCTGGACTTTGACGGGGCCCTGGGGCGGAGGGCTCGGGCGGGTTGGAAGAGGGAGTTCTTCGCTGAAACTCAGGAGGAGTCTCTATGCAGTTGGGTTCGCCCCGTCGCTGGGCGACGCTCAATTGATCTGGAAGGTCCCACTCGCGATGCGCGTGTTTTTGAAATAGAGATCAACCCGATAGGTGCCCGGCGTCCAATGTCCGGGTTCGGCGTAGCCAAAACCGAGCGTATGCCAGGAGCTTGCCCAATGCGGATCCACGTGAGCGGGAATTGTCTGCCGGGTCATTTCCGATCCGTCGGACTTGTACCAGAAGGCGTCGACCTGGAAGTCGATTCGTCGTCCTGGCGGGGGGAAGTCCAGGGCGAGTTCCCAGTAAATGGATCTCGTCGTAAAGCGGTCAAAACTGTATCGATAGACGCGCTGGGATTTATCCAAGATCAAGTCGTCCGGGCCCTCATAGAACTGCACGGCCGAAACCTTTACTCCCGCAACGGGAATTCCTGTGGAGGGATTTGCGACGGGGGATGGCTCCTGGGTTGGAGCCGAATTATCCTTGGGTGTGATGACCGGGGATTTTTGCACCAGGGCGACGTGAACCGTTTGCTCCTCGCCGGCCGTAACCGTCATCGGCTTTTCGTAGCTCTGATAGCCCCGCAAAGAGACCCGCAGGTTATAGGTTCCAGGCTTCAAATCCGGCAACCGGATTTCGCCCTCGGGGCTGGTCATCCCCTTGAGTTCATCGTTCAAATAAATTTGCGTCTTTCCGGGGGTGGTTTTGATCAGCAATCCTCGCGTGCGCGGCTGCTCTGATTCCGCGCGGTGTTGCGACGCCCGTCTCAATGCTGCAACCACGTCGTCGCCGCCTCCGGCGTCGCGAACCTTCTGCTCGATTTCGGGGGTAGAATCGAAATCAATGCCACGATTGTCCACAATCTCGCTGACTCGACCGCTCGGCGCCCCGCCCTCCAGCAGCTCAAGCACTTCTTGTTCGTTAAGGGGTTTACCCTTCTGGGCCGCAGGGGTCCGCACCACCGCCATCATCAGGAGCGCGAGAAAGGCGGCGCTCAATACTGCGAAGGGAGCTTGGTAGCTTGCGCGTTGCATGCCTGGACCGTTCAGACCTGGGGTCGAAATGTTTCGTGAGCTGCCCTAACCGAAGTGAATTCTATCTTACCGCAGGGGGTGCAGACGCACAAGATGGTGGCCAGAGCCAGGGTGCTGTCGGTCGGGCTACCTGCTAGAATCGTGCTTGCTCTGGCGTGTTCAACACGCGCGGTATGAGCGGAACCAGTCGTGGAACAACGGTCGGGACGGCACTTCATTACGCCATGCAGAAGGCGATCATCGATGAATCCCAAGGTGGCCATAACCAACTGGCTCAGCCCCGCGGCCGGTAAGGTCAGGCCACTCCATTACTGGAGCGCCTTTTTGATCGCGGCTTGCCATTTGGGGGTTACCGCGGAGGTTTCCTGTCACGCGGCCACGTTGCATCAAGAGATAATTGCGAGTAATGTCGTCCTAACTGTCACGAAGGTAAGCCACTGGTTTGACCAGTGCGACTCGAAGAGGTTTGACCGTTGCCCGGTTCCCCGCAAGGGGAACACCGTGAGTAGCCGTAGGTGAAGCCTACGGTACCGGTGCCTAACGAAAACCTCTCGGCCCTGGCGGGGCCGAACCGTTCGACTCCTTCCGGGTCGGTAAAATGGGTAGGGACGCGATCCGTGGGCGGCGGGCACAAAAAGCGTGCCCTTGCCCACGGCTACGCAATGTCAACCCCTTCGGGGTTCCGACGGCGGCCGGCATGAAA
>JBEKAD010000737.1:0-2506 GCA_050018435.1 Terriglobia bacterium | reverse complement strand
GCCCCGTTCCGAATACTGCGGTGGGCGCGGCCGAAACAGGGCGGGGCACAAGCAGCAGGGAGAAGATTCCCTGGAAGGTGGAGCCCTTTCCTTTGAAGCAAGTCCGTTTGCGCAAGGGCCCGTTTCAGGACGCGCTGGAGGCGGACCGGCGTTACCTGCACCTGCTCCCCTCCGAGCGGCTTCTTCACACCTTTCGCGTGAACGCCGGACTTTCCTCATCGGCGCAACCCCTGGGCGGGTGGGAGAAACCCGACTGCGAATTGCGGGGCCATTTTGCCGGAGGCCACTACTTGTCGGCTTGCGCTTTGATGTATGCCAGTGCCGGGGATGGTGAATTGAAGGACAAGGCCGATGCGCTGGTCACCCAACTGGCCGATTGCCAAAAGGCGCACCAGAACGGTTATCTCAGCGCGTTTCCCGAAGAGTTTTTCGATCGCCTGCGCGACGGGCGCAAGGTCTGGGCTCCCTATTACACTTATCACAAAATTATGGCGGGCCTTCTGGATGTGTACGTCCTCTGCGGGAACGATCAGGCGCTTGCGGTGGCCGAAGGGATGGCGGGATGGGTCGACCATTGGCAGGAGAGCATCAGCGACGAGCATATGCAACGAATCCTGCAAACAGAGTTTGGTGGGATGAACGAAGGGCTCGGGAATCTCTACGCCCTGACCGGAAAACGCCAATACCTGGACTTGGCGGGGCGATTCGAAAAGGCCATGTTTCTTGATCCCCTGGGTCAACATCGCGATGAGCTGAAGGGAATTCACGCCAACACGCATATCCCCCAGGTTATCGGCGCGGCCCGCCGCTATGAACTGACCGGCGAAGAGCGTTATCGCGAGATCGCCGCCTTTTTCTTGCGCACCGTCACCACCGACCGAATCTATTGCACCGGAGGCACCAGCAACAGCGAATACTGGCGAACACCTCCCGGAAACCTCGCGACGGAACTGGGGAAATCCACCGAAGAGTGTTGCTGCGGCTACAACATGCTCAAGCTGGCGCGCCACATCTACGGATGGTCGGCGGACCCGCGCGTGCTGGACTATTACGAGCGCACGCTTTTCAACAGCCGGTTGGGCACGCAAAATCTCGAAGATGGCGGGATGAGTTACTTCCTGCCGCTCGGTTCAGGATACTGGAAATATTTCAATTCGCAGTATGACTCATTTTGGTGTTGCACCGGAACCGGCGTCGAGGAATTTGCCAAGACCGCCGACACCATTTACTTTCATGACGATCACGGCATCTTCGTCAATCTCTTCATCGCTTCCGAGGTGGCCTGGCCGGAAAAGGGCTTGCGGCTGGAACAACAAACCAACTTCCCCGAGGAAGAAGGCACGGCGCTGGTGTTTCATGCGGAGCGGGCAATCGACATGGCTCTTAACATCAGAATTCCCGGGTGGGCCACGAGCGGCGGCACGATTAAAGTGAATGGAACGATGCTGCCGGCATTCTCAAGTTCCGGCAGCTATTTGACGCTCAATCGAACTTGGGAGGAAGGCGACCGCGTGGAGGTGCGTCTCCCTATGAGCCTCCGGATGGAGACTTTGCCGGGCGACGACACTCAGCAGGCCGCGATGTATGGCCCGCTGGTTCTGGCGGGGCGGTTGGGCACGGAGGGCCTCACGAAGGAGATGTTCTACGCGGAGTTCTCGCCCACACTGCGTGGTGAACCGATTCCTGCTCCCGTCATCACTACCAGCCCCAAGGATCCGGTGGGGTGGGTGAAACCCGTCTTGACCCAACCGCTGACTTTTCAAACCGTGGGACAGGAAAAGCAGATCAGCTTGATCCCACTCTATAGATTGTTCGGCGAGCGGTACGCGGTGTATTGGAAAACGGCCTCCACGGCGGTTTGAGGGTTCCGCGACCTTGCTGGGCACTTGCGTAGTGCGTCGGTTAGATGTTGTAGTGGCGAGTTTATCCGTCAACTGACGGACCAAATGGCGGCGTAAAGCCGCCTCTACAGCAAATTGGGTGCTGTCCTAATTCGAACGTAGCGCCGCCCTTTAGGGCGGCACGTGCCGGGCTGAAGCCCGGCGCTACACCCGGAATTAGGACAGCACAGCAAATTAACCCACCACCGGAATTTGCGGGGGATTGCGGAAAGAGAATTTGAAGTGAGGAGGACTCGCGGCATGAATTGGCTTCTTTCCGTGCTGATTGCCGTTTCGTGCGTGGTTGCGGTAGTGGCGCAGGTCCCGGATGAAAACTCCACGGCGGCGCGCCGGGCGCGCCTGAAGGCCGCGCTCCAGGAGGAGTGGGAATACCAATTGCGCACTCACCCCGAGGTTGCCACGGCGGTCGGCGACAATCGCTATAACGACCGGCTCAGCGATTATTCGCCGGAATTTTTCGCCAGGGAAGTCCAGCACGCGCGGCAGGCGCTCCAGACTTTCGGGTCGATTGACACCACTGGCTTCCCCGAGCAGGAGCGCTTGAGCAAGGCCCTGATGATCCGTGATCTGCGCGAGCAAATCGAAGCTGCGCGGTTCAAGGGATG
>JBEKAD010000736.1:0-2516 GCA_050018435.1 Terriglobia bacterium | reverse complement strand
ACCCGCGGGTGATAATCGCAACCTATAATCAACATGGTCGGCTCCTTTCCCGGCAATCCTTGGTCAGGATTCCAAGCAAGTTTACCGGTTCTTGGGAGCCGACGACTTTATAGAATCAAAGCTTCGCTCAGAATGGCAGCAGGGAAGCGTTTTTCCGCAGCCTGTAAAGCACCAGCCGGAAGAGGAGAAGTAAGGATGCATCGCCGAACAATCGAGGGAGTCTCCGCAGGCAGACAGGCTCTGGCTCGCCTTGGAAAATCTTGCATGAACCCTCGCGACCCATTTGAGGCGCCGAACAGGCTACCCTAACAACAATGACTGGCGGGGTCAAGAATTTGTATGTTTCCTCGGTGATCCGACTGTAGCGGCGGTTTATGACCCGCCGGCCTTTGTTTTTCAACGAACCGGCGTTCGTAGAGTGCCGACGGCGGTCATAGACCGCCACTACCGCAGACCAGCCCGCTACTTATTTTTCCCGGCGGGCGTTGACGCAGGCGTGTGCCGGGCGTAGCATTCCACCCTGGGAGCACGGGAAAATTCCGCATGACTACTTGCGGCTTTCTCTTTTTGGCTTTGCCGCCCAGCTTGTGGTCGTGATCCGCCGAATGAAAGGACAATTTGATGAAATCGATCCGTGCACGTTTACCGATCCTGTTGCTTGAGCTCGTAGTTTTGGGTGTGGCTTCGTTGCTCGCCCAGTCTTCCGTGACGATCAGTTTGAGCGTCGATGCCACCCAGGCGCCGGAAAAGATCCTTCGCACCCGCATGGTCATGCCGGTGAAACCCGGACCTCTCACGCTTTATTACCCAAAATGGATTCCCGGCGCGCATACGCCCTCGGGTCCAGTGGGTAACGTGGCCGGGCTCACGTTCTCGGCCAACGGCCAGACCCTTCCTTGGAGGCGCGACCTGCTCGACGTATTTACCTTCCATTTGGACGTGCCATCGGGGGTGGAACGCCTGGAGGTTGCGTTCGACTATCTCGAGCCCAGCAGTGGGAGTTTTGGCATGGGCGCTTCCGCCACCGACAAGCTGGTGATTGTCAGTTGGAACGAAAACGTGCTCTATCCTGCGGGGATTCCGGCTGAGAACATCACCTTCAAGCCCACACTGCGCATGCCCTCCGGCTGGAAATTCGGGACCCCTTTGCCCGTGGAGAACGTGGCGGGCGACGAGGTGACTTTCAAGCCCGTCTCACTCGACCGCTTGGTGGATTCGCCCGTCATCGCCGGCGAGTACTACCGCGCGGTGGATGTCACGCCCCCCAATGAAGCGGTCCATCACGAAATTGACTTGGTGGCCGACAGCGCCGCGGCGCTTGAGATGTCCCCTGAGATGCAGAAGGGCTTCACCAACATGGTGGCGGAAACCGGAAAGGTTTTTGGGGCGCGCCATTATCGCGACTACCACTTCCTGCTCACTTTAAGCGAGCACGTGGCCCATTTCGGCCTCGAACACAATGAGTGCAACGACAGCCGCACCGGGGAGCGAAACTTGCTGACGCCGGAAGGAAGGCGCGAGGTAGCCGGTCTGCTCGGGCACGAATTCGTTCATTCCTGGAACGGAAAATTCCGCCGTCCCGCCGATCTCAGCGTACCCTACTACGAAGCGCCGATGAAAACCGATCTGCTCTGGGTTTACGAGGGGCTTACATCTTACTTGGGTCCCTTGCTCGCGGCTCGCAGCGGTTTGTGGACTCCCGAGCAATATCGTGAGGACTTGGCAACGACGGCCGCGGAAATGGGTCCGGGGCGCCCGGGCCGCACCTGGCGGCCTCTCCAGGACACTGCGGACGCGGTCGCCGGCCAGTCCTTCGGCCGCGGCGGCTGGATAGATTATCGGCGCGGCACTGACTATTATCCCGAAGGTGATCTGATCTGGTTGGAAGTCGCAACCCTCATTCACGACCAGACCCATGGGCAGAAATCCTTCGAGGATTTCTGCCGGGCGTTTTACGGCGGCCCCAACCAAGGTCCGGAAGTGAAACCTTACACCTTTGACGATCTTGTCCGGGCCTTGCAGGCGGTAGCGCCCTACGACTGGGCGAGATTCTTCCATGACCGTCTGACCTCGATTTCCTCGCAAGCCCCCCTGGGGGGGATTGAGGCGGGTGGGTGGAAGGTGGATTACACCGACAAGCCGCCGCCATCCCGAGGGGGTGGACGATTCGGAGAGGGCCTGAACGCCATCTATTCCTTGGGCCTGCGCATGGGGACGGACGGGACCGTTCAGGAATCGCTGGTCGGCGGACCGGCTTATTTGGCAGGGATCACGGCGGGGATGCGGGTGGTGGCCATCAACGATCGCGCCTACACGCCGGAGTTGCTCCGCGACGCGCTGAAGGCCAGCACGAAAGATGATCAGCCCATCCGCTTCCTGGTCTTGAACGACGATTACTACAAGACCTGCCCGGTCAACTATCACGGCGGTGAACGGTTCCCCCACCTGGTGCGCGTGGAGGGGAAACCCGATCTGCTCGACGACATCGCCAAGCCGCTGGCTCGGGAGAAATAAAG
>JBEKAD010000735.1:0-2531 GCA_050018435.1 Terriglobia bacterium | reverse complement strand
ATGGGGCCCTCAGCACCTCGCGTTCGGGACGGAACGCGTCTGGGAGAAGCGTTTTGAGCTTCCTCCTGGCGGCCACGTCTCCGTGGTGAACATACAGGGCAGCGTGCTGGTGGAAGGCTGGGACCGCGCCGAGGTGGAAGCCACCGTCGCCATGCGGAGTGCGGCTCCTACCGATCAGCTTGACGAGGTGCAGGTGGCGGTGGAAGCGCGCCGCGGCGGGCTGGTGTTCCACACCCTTTATCCCGCCGGCCTCGACACGCCCATCCGCGTGGATTACCGCCTCCGTGTGCCTCGCCAGGTCCGGCTGGATGAGCTCAGCACGCTGCAAGGCGACATCGTCGTCCACGATGTGGAAGGGTCTATGGAGGCGCGCAACCTGCACGGCGATATTGAGGGCATCAACGTGTCGGGTTCCGTGGTGGCGCATGCGCTGACGGGGAACATCCTCATTTCTCTCCGTGCCCTGCCCGATCGCCACCTGCCGCTCACCCTCGCCACCATCAATGGCAATGTGGACCTGCTGATGCCGGCGCAGGCGAATGCGGACCTGGAACTTTCCACCGTGGCGGGGAACATCGTGGGCGATTATCCTTTTCAAGTCAGCTCCGTTCCCGGAGATTCCACTCGCCGCGCACAGGTGGGCGCGGGGGGCGTCCGGGTGGAATTGCGGACTGTCCGGGGAAACATTCGCGTCGGCCAGCGCGACGAAGATTTGTAAATGTTGTAGGGGCACGCCATGGCGTGCCCCTGCAAGTTTGCGCCAGTCCCGCACGCGAGGAATTCGCGATGACGAAATCCCGCGAGCCGCGTCATATCAGTGAGCGGATCGTCAGGCCGCCGGAAAGGAAATTTGGATATGGAAATTGGGAATCGAGGGAGTGAGCAGATCGAAGGCGGAGGGCACAGCATGACGCGCAAATTCTTTTCAGGATTGGCGTTGGCCATCGCGCTGTTGGTGGCCGGCGCCGGAGTCTTGTACGGACAGGAAGCGCCCGAGCCGCCGGAGCCGCCCGCCCCGCCGGCGTCAACGCAAGTCTTTGTCCTGAATGATGGCACGGTACATTTGGGCGTCACCCTGGGCGATGTGACCACGGAAAAAGCGCAGGAATTGAAACTGCCTGCCGTCGCCGGGGCCATTGTCAACAGCGTGCAAAAGGACAGCGCCGCGGCGAAGGCCGGCATGGAAAAGGGTGATGCGATCATGGAATTCGACGGCGTCCGCGTGCGCAGCAGCGCCGAGTTGCGACGGCTGATTCGCGAAACTCCCGCCGGACGCACCGTGGCGATCAAGCTAGTGCGGGGCGGGAAAACCCTTGTCCGGAGCGCGAAACTGGAGGCCTCCACCAATCACTACAACTACAACTTCAACATGCCGGAAATCCATATTCCCCCTATGGACTTTCCCGAGTTCTCTTTCACCTTTGGGGCTCACCGCGCCACCCTGGGGATTTCCGCGGACGACCTCACCCCGCAGCTCGCGCAATACTTCGGCGTCAAGCAGGGCAAAGGCGTGCTGATCTCCGAGGTGACCAAGGGCGGCGCAGCGGATAAGGCCGGGCTGAAGGCCGGGGATGTCATCGTGCAGGTCGACGGCAAACCCATCAGCGGAGTGGAGGATCTCCGCTCCGCCTTGAATGATAACTTCACGGGCGATACCCGCAAGGTGAGCCTGACCATCGTCCGCGATCATCACGAGCAGACCGTCAACGCGGATTTGACTCGCTCCCAAGCTGGGGAGAAGCACACCTCCAGCGCCGCGGGACCGAGCTATGGCCAAGCGCCTGCGCAAATACGGGCGCAAGCCGACCAGCAACGCGCGCAGGCAGACCAGCTCCGTGCCCTGGCGGAAAGCCAACACGCCCTTGTGCGGGCCGAAGTGCTAAAACAACAACAGCATGTGCAAGCCGAATGGCAGCGCCAACTCCAGGAGCAGATGCGCTCGCTCAAAGACCAGCTCAAGCAGCTCCAGAACCTCCACGTCGCGCTGCATCAAGACGGAGAGATTTAACCGACGGCCGCGGGGTCCCACCCCGCGGGAAGATACTTCCGGCATACTACCCTTGGGCGGCGGAGCCGCAAGACGGAATTGCCGCCCGTTTTTTCCCTCCAATCACAAGGTTGCACGAAAAGCCCATACGTGCGGGCGCAGCCTGCCTTGGAGTGCGGTAGCGCCAGCTACCACCTTCAGCTCACGCCGAAGCCATTACGCCTTTGAAGCACGAGTCATCATGCTCCTTGAGAATTCGTCGTCGTTCACCAATGGGATTGCGCTGCTTAGAGCCCTCGGAATTATAACTTAGCTGCAATACTTTTCACTTAAGCTGACCGTTCCCAAGATTCGACCCCCTCACCCCCACGACCCGCAAAACGTGGGGCCCCCACCGCCTTGCGGTCCCCCCTCTCCCCCAACTGATCGTGTCCCACATCTTCTGCTGGACACCGGGGGTGCGCGCATTCAGCCCCAAAGGGGCGGCCTAGCAAAGCCCAGGCCAGCGGCCTGGGTTAGGAAGGTCACCCCATTTTCCGTTCTC
>JBEKAD010000734.1:0-2534 GCA_050018435.1 Terriglobia bacterium | reverse complement strand
CACAAGGACGAAAATCGAAACTCGAAAATCGAAACTCGGGGCTAAGCTCGTCCGATTTTCGAGTTTCGATTTTCGAGTTTCGCCTGCCGTTGCGTGTTCACCGGATCACCCGATCTCCTAATTCCAATCGCCGCTGCTTGCCGCCCTGTGCGCCCACCTTCCTGGCGGTGTGAGAAGAAGAGATCAGTGCGGCACGCCGTGCAATAGTCAGCGACCCAGATATTCGCAGGCTTAACCCCCGCGCTCGCGAGCTGATGCCGGGCAACGGCGGTGAGATCGAGGCGTGCGGCGGGAACATGCTCGGGAGCGTGCCCAGGTGGGTATTCGCTCAAGAAGAGAATCGCATGTCGATCGGGGGCTGCCGGGGGGCGCTGGGGCAGCGGCCGGAAGAACCGATCAGCGCCCGCAAAACTCCCATGGAAGGCTTCCACAACTTCCTCGCCCACCTCGTAGCAGCAGGCATGAATTGATGGCCCCAGCGCCGCGATCAGTTTTTGCGGATCAGAACCAAAAGCGCGGCGCATGTCCCCTACGCTTTTCTCGATGACCCGCGCCAGCGCGCCGCGCCAACCTGCATGGACCGCCGCCACCACACGCCGCTGGGGGTCCGCTAGCAGCGCCGGAAGGCAGTCGGCGATTCGGATGGTCAATAGGATGCCGGGCTCCGCGGTCATCAACCCGTCTCCCGCCGGCGGGTTGGTTGCCGCGGGTACAGAATCCTCGATGCCGGGCAATTGGTAGGCCAGTCGATCGGCGCGGTCGCGAGTCACCACCCACGAGTGGGGCGAATGAACCTGCCGCGCTGCGGCGGGCACAAAATCCTTTCCACCGAGCAGCTCGAGGAAGCGGCGGCGATTCTGTTCCACCCGTTCACGCCGGTCCGACTCCGTGAATCCCAGGTTAAGGCCTGCGCAAGGGGCCGGGCTGAGGCCTCCCCGCCGTGTGCTGAACGCATGCACCAACCATGGCAATTTGCTCAGCCGAACAGACTCAAGCCAGCCGAGACCGCCCCGTGACACCATTTTGAAAGTTTGCGTGCCCAAATCTTGAATATAGCACAAGACCGGCAGCAACCGGCCCGCCGCGGCGTGGCAGTGGCTCAATTTGATGCGGTAGCGGCGAGTTTGTCCGTCAACTGACGGACCCAATGGCGGCGTAAAGCCCCCTTTACAGCAAATTGACCCACCACCTGCTGCGTTGCAATCTGGGCAACGATTTGATATTGTCACCAAGAGGAAGACTGGGCTTGAAAGTCGCAGGCTAAAGCTCGACAACACGGAAATTCCTACTCATACGGATTTATCCCGGCAAGCGCACCGCCTGACGATGATTTTCGGAACCGGAGTGGATATCGCGGAAACCTCGCGAATTGAGCGAGGGCTCGAACAGCACGGGGAGCGATTTACCCAGCGCCTCTTCACTCCGGCCGAAATCGCCTATTGCGAAAAGTTCAAGAACCGTGCGGAGCGCTATGCGGCGCGCTTCGCAGCCAAGGAAGCGGCCTTCAAGGCTCTGGGAACCGGCTGGCGGGAAGGGATTCGATGGCTCGACGTAGAAGTCGTTCACCAGCCGAGTGGCAAACCCGAATTGGTCTTGACCGGCCGGGCGCAAGAAGTTGCTCACGCGTTGCGAGTCACACGGATGTCAGTTTCGATTTCACACTCTGACCATTACGTCGTGGCTCTGGTGATTTTCGAAGGCGATGATTAAGTTCCGGCATTACCGCCACAGCCTTTTCCTCCTCGCCCTGGCAATCGTGTGCGCAGCGGAAAAAGTGCGCGCGCAGGAGAACATTCCTGGACCGAATGCCCTGCCCGTCATCATTGACCGCAAGCAAGCCACGGGCCTGGTCCTGGCTCAATCGGCGCCGGAATACCCACCCGTGGCGAAGGTCAATTATCTTCAGGGGCAGGTGCAGTTGGAACTCACGGTCAACGGCAAGGGGAAGGTCGCCAAAGCGCATGTGCTGCAAGGAAACGCCATTCTCGCGGTGTCAGCCCTGAAAGCGGCGCGCCGGTGGATCTACCATCCGCTGGCTACCGCCTCGGGGCCGTCGGGGTTCATTACTACGGTGGAATTGAAATTTGCCCTGCATTACCCAATGACAGACTTAACGCCGCGGCAGGCCGAACGAGACTTTCTGCGCCAAGTCAAACCACCCCAGGCGGTGCGACCGCCGGAGAACGCGCATCCGGAAGAGGTGGTCCATATGCGCCTGCTGGTAAATGACCAGGGCCAGGTGGTCGACATGGAGGTTTCGCCCATGGGCAGGGCGCAGTTCGAAGCCGCACGCGAAACTTTGCAGGGCTGGACTTTCCGCCCCGCGCATTGGGGCAGTCTGCCCATCGCGTCATACCTCGAGGTCGATGTACCCGTTAGCGCGCTGCCTATCGCTCGGGCTGCCGCCAACTCGGGCAGTCGTTGAATTCCTCGCAGGCATTTCACTTGCCCCCACCCCGCATGTCTCACCACGCTTGGACGGGGCTGCCGGAAGGGCGGGGCTTCAGCCCCGCCGAAATCGCGGTTCCCGCCCT
>JBEKAD010000733.1:0-2545 GCA_050018435.1 Terriglobia bacterium | reverse complement strand
CTGTAAGCGACTCTGTCACCCGCCGACGCGGGCTGAAGCGTTAGCGACTGCGGCTTCCCCACGGCTGTCGAAGGTGTGAAAAAATAAACAAATTCGCGCAGAGATGCCAAGGTACGGCTGTCGAAGCAGAGATTCGCAATAAACAACTGCGTTGTTTTCTTTTTGGCCTCCGCGACTGTGCGTCTCTGCGCGATATGCTTTTTCCCATCCAGGGATAAATTCACAGCTTCTGGCGACGTGGGCCACAATGTATTGGCCCTGACGGGCCTGAGCAAGCGCACGACGCGGTTTGCCCCGCGGACGATCAGGAAGCCACCCCGGGTCCGCAGGACTCCCCAGGTCCCAGTGTCCGCACGTTTCCCGATTCGCCTAAAGCTGCCCGGCCACCCACGCGGCAAGGGTTATCAGTTGTTTTTCTGTTCATACCGAAAGATGTGGCCCACCGTTATGAAGCCGGACCAAGGTGCAGCGGAAAATGCCGTCGACGCTGAAGGACGCGGGCCCTCGCGCTCTTGGCTATACGCAATCTGGGTGGCGATGGCGGCACGGCTGATGTGGTACGCGCAAACCCTGGCCTTCACCGACGACGAAGGGTTCCACCTGCTCGCGGCGCAACTCATTAAGGGAGGCCTGCGCCCCTACCTGGACTTCTGCTTTCCCCAGACGCCGCTCAATACCTACTGGAATGCCTTCCTGATGCAGCTCTTCGGAGAAAGCTGGCGCGGCCCCCACGCTTTGGCGGCGCTGGAAACCTCGGCCGCAACAGTGCTAGCGGCGCAATTCGTCCTCGCCCGACTTCCGGAGCGCGCTTGGCGGGTGGCCGGGGCCATCGCCGCCACCGTGATGATTGGGTGCAATATCAACCTGGTAGAATTCGGGCCGTTGGGGCAGGCCTACGGCATATCGCTTTTCACCACCGTATGCGCCTTCCGCCTTGCGACTGCCGCGGTGGAGCGGCGCGGGTGGTGGCTGGCCGCCGTGTGCGGCGCTTTCGCGGGAGCCGCAGCGGCGTCTTCGATGCTCACCGCCGCCGTGGCGCCGGTGTTAGTGATTTGGATTTGGCGGTGCAACCGCGCCGCAGGCCGATGGAACAAGACGGCGGCCTTCGCGGGCGGAGCGGCGATTCCCTTCCTGCCGGTACTTTGGCTGGCTGTGCAGTCACCGGGGGTGGTTTGGTTTAATGTCGCAAAATACCAACTCTACTATCGAGTGGTCTACTGGCCCGAGCCTCTGACTCACGATCTGGATACCATGACCGGCTGGCTCGCCGACCCGCAATCGCTCTTGTTAGGACTACTGGCGATCTTCGGCGTCCTTTACATCGCCAAGCGCTCGGCCTGGACCCGTGAGCGCCGCGCGGAATTCTACCTCTGCGGCTGGCTGGCATTAGGAATCACGGCAGAATTGGCCCTCGCGCATCCTACCTTCGGTCGCTACTTCTGCCTGGTGACTCCATTGGTGGGAATCCTCGCGGTTCCGGGTCTATACGCAATCGGCTCGCGCGTGCTCCAACCCGAGAAGCCGTTCTGGCCGGTGTTAATCCTGAGCGTCGTTTGCGCCGGAGCGTTAGCGCGCAGCATCTGCCACGACGTCAGTGATTCATATACCTGGAAGGATTACGAAGCCGTAGCGCGCAAGGTGCTGGAAGTCACCCCTCCCAGCAAGCAGGTTTTCACTGAGGAAGAAATTTATTTTCTGATCAAGCGCCGCCCACCCGCAGGGATGGAATTCGGATACTCGCACAAGTTGAAGCTTCCACCAGCAGTGCTGGCCAAGATGCACATTACTTCCGAGGACGTGCAGAAACGGCAGTTAGCTGCGGGCGCCTTCGGAAGCGCTGCCACCTGCGACGACGATATGATCAAGGAATATGCCCTCGACAAGACCTTTCAGCAAAAGGCCGATGTGAACGGCTGTTCGGTTTTCTGGGATTGGGAGCGGCCCGCCCCGGAAAAGGAGTAGCTTGAAACTCCACGCGCTTAGCAAAACTGCGTCCGTGCCAAGGCCGAAATCAAAATCCCAAATCACAACGACGGGAGTTCCTCCGCCTTTCCCGACACGGCCGGGACTGCTGCCAAGTTGCGGAAATGAGCGACACGATCTGTAGCCGTGCGGAAGGACGGGGCTTTAGCCCCTGAAGCGATGCGGCTTCAGGGCCTGAAGGCCCGTTCAACGCGCTGCCCAGGGGCGGCGGGGCTAAAGCCCCGCCCTTCCGGGAACCATAAATAATCGTGCTTATTAATGCAATTGCAAGTAACGCTCGCTGCTTACTGCCTACTGCTCTACACCAACTCCCCCCGCATTACGGTAACGGCTTGGCCGCCCAGCTTAACCCGGTTGCCCTCCAATCGGACCCTCACCACACCACCGCGCGCGGAGGCTTGGTAAGCGACGAACTCCGTCTTGCCGAGGTGTTTCGCCCAGAACGGTCCGAGCACGCAGTGGGCCGAGCCGGTTACGGGATCTTCGTCCACCCCCGCGCCCGGCGCGAAGAAACGCGAGACGAAATCGAATTCCCCGCCCTCGGCGCGCGCGGTCACGATCA
>JBEKAD010000732.1:0-2554 GCA_050018435.1 Terriglobia bacterium | reverse complement strand
ACGCTATACACCCCACCCCCCACGCCGCCACCTTCCCCGGGACCAAGACCGCCGCCTTTGCCGGAGCCAACTCCCCCGCCTTCTCCGCTGCCGATGCCACCGCCAAATCCTGGGCCGTTCGAGGGGGGCCCTACCACCCCATTTGGATCACCCCAAGGCATGTTGGAACTCATTGCCGGGAGCTTCAATTCCGGCGGCCCCAGCAGCGTAGGCGGAACCACGAGCTGCGCGTTCGGGTTGGGAATTACCGCCATGGGGGGCGCGAGCTGTACCTTTGCAAACTTGGGAATGGCGCCTTTCGAGGCCGGCGTCGGCGAGCGATCTCCACCGCCTCCACCGCCTCCGGCCTTCTTGCCCCCCGCGGGAGTCAATTGCGGGAGGTAGGGCGAGATATCCACGGCCACGACCTTGGTGGCGGCCTTCACCGGTTGCCACATGCGGGAAAGGACGTAGGGCAGCAAGAGGAGGGTCAGGGCAATGCCATGCACCAGCACGGAATTGACCCAGGAGGCGGCTTGCATACGATAGTCGTGCCAGATGTCGGGAGGGTACGGCCGACTCTTGAAAAGAAGCGAGCCCGCCCATTCGCCCAAGGCAAATCCTGCTATCACCCCCAAAAACAAACCGGCGTCTCGCCTCCAGAACCAGCCGCCCGCTCCCAATACCAGGGCCAGGGCGAAGGCGCACAGCGCGCGCTTTTCCTGCTGCGCATAGTTGTAGATTCCGATCGGGTCGCGAGGCTTTTCAAATGCGACCTTGATCTGGGAGGGGAGATCCATGAACCAGGGGCGCATGTCAGTGGCCGGCAGATTGACTTCGCCACGATAGTAGTGCGCAGGCACCGTCACCTTCGGTTCGCGGAACCAGTCGCGGATCTGCCGGTATGCGGAAACCAAAAGTGATGGGGTTTCGACGAGTGTGGCCTTGAAAAGCTCGTCCGGTGCAGACGCGTTCCTGGGTGGAGTCTTTCCCGGGCCGGCTTCAACCTGAAGGTTGCTGGTTGACATTAACCTTTGTTCCCATTCCTCGGGCTAAACCTACGCCCGGGCGCGAGGCTTTGCGCTACCCTTACCATGATGGCCAACGGCGCAACTGGGTTGTATCGGCTCGGGCTTTGCAGTTCGTCCGCTACGACCTTTCTTTATACTACCACATCACGCGCGCGATGATAAGCCCAAGATGATCCCGGATATGAAAAAGCGCCTCGGTGGGGTGCACCGGGTGGGGCTGGGGTGGATATCCCATCCCAGGCCTGCCGGCACGACGAATCGCCGACCTTGCCTGGTCGCTCCCGGCGACATCACTGTTTCTCACCCCCGGCGCCTGGCCCCGAACACCTGGCATTTGAGTTGTGGCTCCTGATTTCTGAACCCTTTCCCGACCGGCTTGAGATAAGCGCACCGACTTGGTACACTGTTCCTTCGGCTTCATTTTCAAATTGCGGAAGGTCGATCTCTTATGCCAGCACGAGCTAGTTTTCTTGATCCGTTGGAGCCAGCCAATGGCGAGCACGGGAAGCTTTACGTAGTCGCTACTCCGATTGGAAATCTTGAGGACATTACGCTGCGTGCCATTCGCATCCTCAAAGAGGTGGACCTGATTGCCTGCGAGGACACTCGCCGCACGCAGAAACTCCTGAATGCTTACAAGATTCAAACGCGCACCGTTAGTTATCACGAGCACAATGAGATGACGCGCGCGCCTGAGCTGATTATCCAGATGGAGGAGGGCAGCAGTATCGCCCTGGTCACGGATGCCGGCATGCCCGTGGTGTCAGACCCGGGCTTCCGACTGGTACACCTCGCGGTTCGCCACAGCATTCCCGTGATTCCCGTGCCCGGCGCCTCGGCCTTCGTGGCGGCGCTGGCGGCTTCCGCATTGCCCGTGGATAAGTTCCGTTTCCTGGGATTCCTGCCAAGCAAGAAAGGCGAGCGCAGGAAGGCTTTGGAGGAACTCAAAGACGCCACCCGGACGCTGGTCTTCTACGAGGCGCCGCATCGCTTGCTGGAGATGCTCAAAGACGCGCGGGAAATCCTCGGCGAGCGGGAAATCGTTATAGCCAGGGAAGTGACTAAGGTCCACGAAGAGTTCCTGCGCGGAACCTTAGGCGCTATCCTCGAGCAATTGAAGAGACGGCCGGTGAAGGGCGAAATTACCGTGCTGATTGGCCTACACGCCGTATCGGAGGCTGACGAAAGTGCTCCGCCTGCGGCGTCCATCATCTCCGAAGTCCAAGCAGTCATGGCTGGGCGCAAGGTCGATGAACGAGCCGCCTTGAAAATTGTGGCGCGCGCCCGTGGCGTCTCCAAGAGCGAAGCCTACCGCCTGTTGCAAGCGGAAAAGAACCGCAAGAGCTAACCCCAATACGGTTCACTTAAGCTGACCGTTCCCAATATTCGACCCCCTCACCCACCGCCTTGCGGTCCCCCCTCTCCCCCAAGGGGGAGAGGGAAGTAAATTCAAAACAACACATCCCTTTGACCCCCTAAGGGGGAGAGGGCAGAAATCTTCAGGGGTCAGCTCTCAGTGGTCGGCAGCCTCTCCTTGTTGGGGC
>JBEKAD010000731.1:0-2570 GCA_050018435.1 Terriglobia bacterium | reverse complement strand
GAACCCCTGTTCTCGTCACTTATCACCGCTTTTCGACCTCGGACTTCGGACCTCGGACTTCGGACTATCTTCTCGTCACTTGGCACTCATCACCAGCTTCAGGATCGATTTCTGCACCTCGATTAAATGATTGATGGCGGGCCGCGCCAGTTCGATCAGCTTGTTCAGGTCATCCACACTGAAGGTGCGGCCTTCCGCGGTGGCCTGGGTTTCCACCAACTTGCCGGCGCCGGTCATCACCACGTTCATATCCACCTCGGCGCTGGAATCCTCCGCGTAGCTGAGGTCCAACAACATCTCGTCGCCCACTATGCCCACACTGATCGCGGCCAGATAATCCTTCAGCGGGTTGACCTTTAGCGAGCGCTGGCCTTGCAGTTTTTGGATAGCCAGACCGAGTGCCACCAGCGAGCCGGTGACGGAAGCCGTGCGCGTGCCGCCATCGGCCCGGATCACATCGCAGTCAATCCACACCGTGCGCTCGCCGAGGGCCTCCATATCAACCACCGCGCGGAGCGAACGGCCGATCAGCCGCTGGATTTCCATGGTGCGTCCGGATTGGCGGCCGCGGGTGGACTCGCGCGGGGTGCGGGAGCTGGTGGCGCGCGGAATCATGGCGTATTCGCTGGTAATCCAGCCGCTCCCGCTGCCTTTTTGGAAGGGGGGAACACCGTCATCCACCGAGGCGGTGCAGATCACCTGCGTTTCGCCCAGGCGAATCAGCGCCGAACCTTCGGCGCTGGAAATAAAGTTCGGCACAATTTCCAGCGGCCGCATCTCGGTATTCGCGCGTTGATCCGCCCGCATCAGCTTGCCGCCGGAGTAAAGCAGACCGCTTAAGGGTCGGGGTGTAGGCATAGGACCTCTTGGAATTGCCGATTGTCGATTGCTGATTGACGATTGAACTAAAGGATGCTCTTGCTCTTCAGTTCTCAGTTTTTATTGAGACCTTTTGCTGATGACTGATAACTGAGGCCTTTCAATCGAAAATCGGCAATCGTCATTCGACAATTATGGACCGGATTTGACTCGAGTGGAATCCGGGACAAAGGCGGCGGTCAGATCCGCGTGCCCGTCCAGGGTCTCCACTTCCTGTCCCTGGATGAGGAATTGCACTCGCTTCACCGAGGGGATATTAATAGCTACGGAATTCACAATGGAATAAATGGTCAGAGTTTCGCTCTGAATGCCGGGCTCCAAGTCGCTCAGGATGTCGTTCGACAAATCGACGTAAGCCGTACCATCGGGCGCCAGGAACACGGCGCGCACGGTGGTGGAAGCGGGAAGGACGCGGCCATATCCCTGGTGCGAACCTTCCGCCAGAGCCAGCACGACCTGGCGCACACGATCGGCGTCGGCTTGCGCCCACGTGATGGAACGGCTCTCCGGCAGGATCTTGCCTTCGTTCAGCGCGGGAAAGTAAAGAGTGGCCAACTGCATCGTGCCATTATTCGGCTGCAAGGCGAACTGGTTCAGCTTGGCGCGGGCCGCCTCCTCCGCGCGTGGGGTGGGCTCCAGGAAGACGTGCTGGGCGAGTGAGCGCAGGTAAAACCCACCCGCTCCCAGGGCCATGAGCAAGATGAGGAGGAGGATTTTGGCGCGAACGGTCACAGGCTAGTTGCCTCCCTTCGCGAAGCTGGCAAGAGCCTGGACGACGGCCCCGGCGACCTGCTGCTGGAAGGCAGGGTTGGCGAGCGCGGTGGCGTCTTCATCGGGGGCCAGACGGCCCAATTCGATGGCCACGGCGGGAGCGTTGACATAGCGCAGGGTGCGAACGGGAGCGGTGGCGGGCAGGTCCACTTCCACGCCATTGATCAGTGCGAATTGCTGCTGGAGAGCAAGAGCGAGTTGGAGGCTTTGCCCCAGCCGCGCTTCCTGCACTTGCCCCCACGGCACGAAGGCGGGGGTTGGCGCATCTCCCGCAGCGGGGGCCGCGGCGGTGGGAGGCTGATAGGTAAAGAGGGTGATACGGGGTAACGCCATGCCCAAGTCGCCGGCGTGGAAGCTCAGGAAACAAATCGCGCCCGAAAGGTTGGCCGCCAGGGCGCGCTGTTCAGAACTGACATTCAGATCACCCGTTCGGGTCAGCACCACGCGGTACTTGTCGGTTGCCAGCAACGCCGATCGCACCCGCCCCACGTATTGCGCTACCAGGTCCTTTTCCAGCACCCCGTCGTGGCTGTGGCCGCCGTTGTCCGCGCCGCCATGCCCGGCATCAAGCGCCACGACGGGAAGAGGCAGACCCGGAGGCGCGGCGGGCGACTCTTCCGTGACTTGCGGGGTTAGCCCCTCCGGTGTGGGCTGGCCGGAGGTCGGCGCCGGCTGTGGCGCCGGCTGAAGCGGCAATGTCTGCGCAGATGGGGGTGGAGGTTTCAGCACGTCGGCCAGCAGAATCTTCCCGCCTTCGGCCTGCACGGGATAAAAGTTAAGCCCACTCGAAGTGGGGGAAAGGATGAGTTTCGGCACGCCATCCTGATCGTCATACTGCAAATCGCTGAGGTAAGGATTCTGGAAGCGATAGGACGGCTCCATCGGTTCCATGGGGCGATCGCCCAAAAACATCACCCACT
>JBEKAD010000730.1:0-4577 GCA_050018435.1 Terriglobia bacterium | reverse complement strand
TACCCTTCCTCGGCCTGAGTTTCTGCCTATCATGGGCAGCCGAAAGGCTGTCAATGCTCAGAATGACAGCAGTGGAGCGTTTTTCCGCAGCCTGTAAAGCCCCGCCCTTCCCAACCCGTGGTGAGAAATCCTGTCTAATTCTGCTTGGCGCACTGCACTCGCTCGTTGATAATGATTGCGCATATGAATTTCGAATTCTTTGTAGCGCTTCGCTACCTCAAGGCCAAGCGGCGGCAGGCGGCGATTTCGATTATCACCGTGATCTCCGTGTTGGGTGTGACGGCGGGCGTTTGCGCGCTGGTGATTTCCCTCGCCATCAACAACGGCTTCCGCGAGGAGCTGGAGAGCCGTTTGCTCGGGGCCACGGCCAACATCAATCTGGTGCGCAAGGAGAACGATGGCATCCGGAACTTTGATCAGCTTTCCCGTCGCCTGTCGCCTCTGCCGCACGTGGTGGCCACCGCGCCCTCGCTCTATGAGGAAGTCCTGGTTTCCAGCCGCTCGCGCGCGCAGGGAGTGGTTTTGAAGGGCGTCGAACCCGAACAGGAAGTGAAGGTGGGTACCCTCCTGCGGCATTTGCGCGAGGGTTCGCTCGAGGGTATGTCGGAGACCTTTCCCAACGCCGACCCCATCATCATCGGCAAGGAGCTGGCGAAGGCCTTGGGAGTGTACGTGGGTGATACGGTGCTGGTCACCAGCCCGCAAGGTTACCTGACTCCTCTTGAGATCGTGCCCAAGTTCCGCCACTTTCGTGTGGTGGGAGTTTTTGATTCGGGCTTCTTTGATTTTGACGCCACTTGGGCGTTCACGAATCTGGCCGCCGCCCAGCGCCTGTTTGATCTTGCCGACGTGGTCTCCGTGATCGAGTTCAAGATTGATGATATTTACCGCGCCCCGGAGGTGGCGGAAGAGATTCGCCGCGCCGCGGGAAGGGGGTTCGACACCACCACCTGGATTGAGCAGAACCATTCGCTGTTCAGCGCCCTGCGCCTGGAGCGGCTGGTCACCGTCCTGACGATCGGCCTCATTGTGGTGGTGGCGGCGCTGAATATTTTCATTGCGCTGGTGATGATGGTGATGGAAAAGAACCGCGACATCGCGGTGCTGATGTCCATGGGCGCGCGCCAGCGGCAGGTTTGTGCCGTGTTCACGCTCCACGGTGTGGCGATCGGTGGCGTGGGTACTCTCCTCGGACTGATCTTGGGCTATGGGGTCGCGTGGCTGGGCAATACCTACAAGTTGATTCCACTCCAGGCGGACGTCTACGCGCTGTCCTCGGTGCCCTTCCACGCCCACCCGCTGGATGGTGTGTGGATTGCGGCGGCGGCCATCACCATTAGCTTTCTGGCAACACTTTATCCGGCGCTGGCGGCGGCGCGGCTGAATCCGGTGGAGATTCTAAGGTACGAGTGAAAGGATTGATTCATCGGGCCATCGGGTCATCGGGCCATTGTGAATAAAGGGAGTTCTCTGAGAAGGAATTTGCTTATGCCCACACAAGCTGAGCTGTTGAGAGCGAGGACCAAGCAATTTGCAATTCGAATCGTGAGGCTTTTCAAGAGCCTCCCAAAGGCTGAAGAAGCGCGGATTATGGGAAAGCAGGCGCTACGCGCAGGCACCTCCGTTGCTGCAAATTACCGCGCCGTTTGCTGTGCGCGCTCCCATGCTGAGTTCATATCTAAGATGGGAGTGGTCGTCGAGGAGGCTGATGAAACAGTTTTTTGGTTGGAGTTATTAGTGGATACCGGCATTGTCCGACAAGTCTTAATGCAGGATTTACTGACCGAGGCAAATGGACTGCTCGCGATCTTTGCTGCTTCCCACTGGACAGCAAGACAAAAAAGAAAGATCAATGACCCGATGGCCCGATGACCCGATGATTCAATCAATAAATTCCGCCCTCTTGGCAACCAACGGCCTGACAAAATCCTTCCGTTCGGGCAGTGAAGAGGTCCTGGTCCTTGACAATCTTAGCGTGGAAGTACAGGCGGGGGAGTTCGTGGCGAAGACGAACGCGCTCTGTATCGCAATGAGAAGATAGGCTTTGTCTGGCAGATGCATTATCTTCTGCCGGAATTTAGTGCGCTGGAGAACGTTGTCATCCCGCAATTGATTCGCGGGTGTCGCATGAGTGAGGCCCGGGCGCGCGCCCGAGAATTACTGGGTGAAGTCGGGCTTGAAAACGCCTCACAACGCCGGGTGGGTGAGCTATCGGGCGGGGAGCAACAGAGAGTGGCCTTGGCCCGCGCACTGGCCAATCAGCCCGCCCTCTTATTGGCAGATGAGCCCACCGGAAGTTTGGACCACCGTACGGCGGAGCGCGTGATCGACCTGCTCGAAAACCTGCACCGGGCGCATCATCTAACCTCGGTGCTGGCGACGCACAACCTGGACCTAGCCCGTCGCGCCCATCGGACCTTGCGCTTGGCGAAGGGAAAGCTGACGGAATGGGTAGTTCCAATAGTTCCATGACCCCCGCACTTCCTGGGGTACGACGGGTAGGAGGGAAGGTGGGGCTCCACGAAGAACTGAGGAGCTATGTTCGAGAGGTACACGGAAAAAGCCCGGCGGGTCATCTTTTTCGCGCGCTACGAAGCCAGTCAATTCGGCAGCCCGTTCATTGAGACAGAGCATTTGTTGTTGGGGCTACTGCGCGAAGACAAGGCCCTGACCAACCGTTTTCTGCGGTCGCACGCCTCGATTGAGGCCATTCGCAAACAGATCGAGGGGCGGACCCCCATCCGCGAGAAGGTCTCGACCTCGGTGGACCTGCCGCTTAGCCAGGAATGCAAACGCGTGCTGGCGTATGCCGCCGAGGAAGCTGAACGTCTCACGCACAAGCACATCGGCACGGAGCACTTGCTGTTGGGCTTGCTGCGCGAGGACAAGTCGTTTGCGGCGGAAATCCTCCACGAGCGTGGGTTGCGGCTCTCCACTCTGCGCGAAGAACTGAGCCGCGTGCAGAACGATAAGGCGGCGGCCACCCGCCCCAAGGAAACCTCTCTGCTGGGCGAGTTCAGCCGCGACCTGACGCAGGCCGCGATGGAAAACCAATTGGACCCGCTGATTGGCCGCGAAGGGGAATTGGAGCGCGTCGTCCAGATCCTCTGCCGCCGCACCAAGAACAATCCGGTGCTGATCGGCGAACCGGGCGTGGGAAAAACCGCAATTGTGGAAGGCTTGGCACAGCGGATCGCCGACGGTGAGGTGCCGTCCTTCCTCGCCGACAAACGGATTTTGGCGCTCGATCTCTCCCTGATTGTGGCGGGCACCAAGTATCGCGGCCAGTTTGAAGAGCGCCTGAAAACCATCATGAAGGAATTGATGGAGGCGCAGAACGCCATCATCTTTATCGACGAACTGCACACGCTGGTGGGCGCAGGCTCGGCGGAAGGGTCGCTCGACGCCGCCAACATCTTAAAGCCCGCCCTCTCCCGCGGCGAAATCCAGTGCATCGGCGCCACCACTCCCGCGGAATATCGCAAGTCCGTCGAGAAAGACCGTTCGCTCGAGCGGCGCTTTCAGGCGATCAAGGTTCCGCCGCCCACGGAAGGCGAAGGCATCAAGATTCTCTTTGGCATCAAGGACCGGTACGAAAAATTCCATGCCGTAACTTACACGGACGAAGCCCTGAACGCCGCTGTTTATCATTCCAATCGCTACATCCCCGACCGCTTCCTTCCGGACAAGGCGATCGATCTGGTCGACGAAGCCGGCGCACGGGTGAAGCTGCGGCAGAGTTCGCTGCCCGAGGAAATGATCGACGTGCAGAAGCGCATCAAGTTTGTGGTGCACCGCATGGAGAACGCTATCGCCAACCACGAATTCGAGAAAGCGCGCTTCTACTCCGACGAAGAACGCAAGGAACGCGAGAACCTCCGCCTGCTGCGCGAAAAGTACAATATCGATGAGACCGCCATGGGCGTGGTGACCCATGAAGACATTGAAGAAGTGGTGGCGCGCTGGACAGGCGTACCGGTGACGGCCATTAAAGAAGAGGAAAGCGCCAAGCTGCTCCGCATGGAGGAAGAACTGCACAAGCGCATCATTAGCCAGGATCGGGCAATTTCCGCCCTGGCACGTGCCATCCGCCGCTCCCGGGCGGGCTTGAAGCTGCCCGGCCGCCCCGTGGGCTCGTTCTTGTTTCTGGGCCCGACCGGCGTGGGCAAGACGGAAATGGCCCGCTCTCTCACCGCGTTTTTGTTTGGCTCGGACCGCGCCCTGGTGCGCTTTGACATGTCGGAATTCATGGAGAAGCACTCGGTCTCCAAGTTAATCGGCTCGCCGCCGGGGTATGTGGGTTACGAAGAGGGTGGCCAGCTTACCGAGCGGGTGCGGCGTGCTCCCTATTCCGTGATCCTGCTGGACGAGATTGAGAAGGCGCACCCCGATGTATTTAATATCCTCTTACAGGTCTTCGAGGATGGCCAGTTGACGGATGGCCTGGGCAACACGGTGGACTTCAAGAACACCATCATCATCATGACCTCAAACATCGGCGCGCGTTATCTGGAACGCCGGTCGCACATGGGATTCCAATCGGGTGTGGAGGGGGCCACGGAGAAAAAGGCAGAAGA
>JBEKAD010000729.1:0-2573 GCA_050018435.1 Terriglobia bacterium | reverse complement strand
AACTGGCCGTACCTATAGCTTGGTTGGCGAAAGTGAGGGTGGTTAAACTAAGCGAGAAGCCCGGGGTTGAGACAGGAACGACTGCCGTGCCGCCACCACCACCCCCACAGGATGTGGACCACAAGGCCATTGCGATGCAGGCCGTGGCAAGCATCACTGCGTTGCCGCGTTGACGTTGAAACGCTCTCGCATCCATGCCAGATAACTCCATAAGGCTCGTGCTACAAAATTCCCGTCGAGTTTTTTGGCTCACCTATTCTCTAGCAATTGCTAAGTGATAAGGTTCAGTTGAGTGTTCTGTTCTTAACTGGAAAAATCAGCAATTTGGCAAATTGCCGAGGGAGAGAACCTTGAAGTCCCGGAGAGACATCTACCTTCTGCGAGTGCTCTGGGAAAGCTCGCGAGAGCTAGCTTCAAGGCCACTTCCTCCTTCCAACTGCCGAGAAGGATCAAAGCCAGGTCGACGGGATCGCCTTGTCAGAAACTCGACCTGACCAGGAAACTGAAGTCAAACGGACACACCCGCACCGGAAGATGCTTGAAGGATATTTGGCTCCCGTCGCACATGAATCCGTCATGAGCTACCCGTCTTATTAGACGAAGCTGTGCGCGAGCTTTCCCCTGGAGCGTTATACTAAACGCTTTCCAGGCTCCTGTCAACACCGATTTGAAGATTTTCGATCCGGTGAGGATTTCCATAACCCCAAACCCAATGAAGGTTATCGGGATGACCGCCAAAGATCACGTGCCGCGTGTTACCGCCCTTGCAACCGTTGTCTTCATCATGCAACGGCTGGTGCAAGTCGCCGATGAAATGAATCACGAATTTGAGGGCCTGTGCCTTAGCGTCTTTGTCGGCGTTCGGGTCTTTCAGGACGGCGAGGAATTATTGCGCCTTGGCGATCACGCAACCACTGTTAGGGCACTGGCGGGCGAAGTCGATCTTGGAATCCCCGATGTCGATGTAGTGCCACGGGCCGGTCCAGGCGGGGCTGGGGTTAGGGTTGGGGGCTCGGGATTCAGGGGCCGGTGTAAGGGCCGCCGCGGCTGAAAGTTCGCCGATCTTAATGGCGGACGACCGTTCGGCCTCGGGGCGAGCAACTCCCGCATGTGAGTGGCGGTCTCCAGACGCATCTAATGCCACGCCAAAATCGCAATGCTCTGATGGCCTTCACGACCCCAGGCGAAAGCCCAGTGGTGAGGTGTCGCCAGGATAACCGCAAGGTAAGCCCTCGTGACGAAGATGTCGCGGTCATAAAGGGACCGACGCCGCAACCTGGACATGCGATCGACCTACGCGCGATGCCATGCGGAGGCAATAGTGAACCGGACCGCGGGCTGGCGGCGGTTCCTTTTTAGCGTCTGCGCTCTCCCCAAGGGACTCTCTTTGGGCAAGGCTGGGGCGCGGGCGTACTCTCCGGCAGCGTGCCGTTCTACCAGCGGACTGAGGTGAGCCATCGTAGCGCGGACCTGTTCACTAGGTCCGCGGCTTTGGGTTGTCAATAGAGGGCTCCCACAAGTCCCTTCGGAGAATCGCCGACCCCCAAGAACCGGGATCTGCGGCAGCCGGCCCGCTGGACGGGATCGAACTCCGAGAATTCCCCCCCTCGATCAGGATGCTGATAAAGTCGTCGCGACGCCCTCAGGAGCGCCGGCATCTTGCCGGCCTCGGGTGAGTTTAAAGGCATTGCCGGCTGGAAGCCGGCGCTACGGCAGCGCGCCAAAGACTTTTTCATCAGCCTGCGATGGCCCCCCCAAACAACCCGCTCCAAAACCAGGGTGTATGCTCTATACTATTGCTGCCCGATAGGGAAGCAAGAGAATCTGGATGAGGTTTACAGCTTGCCGAAGGTGACCCATGCCGGTTTTGAAACTTAGCTTTGGGGATTCGGTCTTGAAAGAACTTGCCATTGGTGGGGACCCGGTAACCATTGGGCGGTCCCCGCAAGGGGACCTTTTCATTGACAACCCCGCCGTGTCGTTTCATCACGCGCGCGTCTTCTCCCAGGCCGGAGTCTATTACGTTCAGGACCTGGGCAGTCTGAACGGAACGTTTCTGAATGGGTTCCGGATTACCCAGGCCCCGCTCACCCACGGCGACGTCATCACCGTGGGCAAGCACACCGTGCGCTTCTCACGCGACCTCCCAGGGGGAGTGAAGCCGCCGGCCGCCGCCGCCCCGCCGAAGGAGGCGGAAGAGGAGGCGATAAAGCTTACGGGCACCATGGTCCTGGATACCAAGAAGCGCCGGGAACTGCAGGAGGCCTTCGCCAAGGGCAAGGCGGCCGCCGCCCGCGCGCGCGCCGCGCGGGTGGGCAAGCTGACCGTGCTCAAGGGCAAGACGACGGCGAAGGAATTCCTCCTGACTTCCCCCACCTCGATGATCGGCAAATCCGAGCAGTGCGCCATCCGGCTGAAGGGTTGGTTCGCGCCCAAAATTGCCGCCATGATCATCAAGCAGGGCGAAGCTTACCACTTGTCTCCAGCGGCCAAGAAGGTTTCCGTCAACGGCCTTCCCCTGACGGCCAAGGTGGAACTCCAAGAGGGGGACTTGGTGGCCGTGGGCAGGGTGC
>JBEKAD010000728.1:0-2604 GCA_050018435.1 Terriglobia bacterium | reverse complement strand
TGACCTTTATCGAGGGTGGTGTGCTGAGGGGGGAATAGATTCCAGATGCAAATCGGCGATGTCTTGGCGCAGCGTCGGTTGGTTGTCTTTGGCGATGAACAGGTAGTCGGCCTGCTTTTCTTCCACCAGATAGCGGGCCGTCTCCTTCTGCGTGTGCAGGGCATCGGCCGTGACCACGGTGCCCTGCAGCGGCAGGGGGGCGAGCAAGGCGGGGAGTTTGGGGATCTCATTGGTTTTCTCTTCCACATCCATCTGGGCGACGACCACGGCTTCCTGGTGCAGGATAGCGCTCAGCAGGTGGGGAGCCCGTTGGCCGGCATCGTGACTGCGGCGCAGGCTCTTGCCATCGACGGCTACCGCCACCCCGGGCCGCAACTGCTGCCGGGCCACCCATTGGCCGATTTGGGCGTCCAGCCGATTGGCGTCGAGCCCTTGTAAGACGCGGCGAATCGTCGGTTCCGAAGGCGGGGTCCAACGTTTCGATCCCAGCCGCTCGAGCGCCTCGCGGGTGAGCCCCTGTGCCCATTCGCCCATGGCGCAGAAACTCCGCGCTCCCGACAGCGCGGCGCAAACCGCGATGCCCACCACGGTGAACACCGGATGTCGCACCCCGCGCGGCTTGCGCGGATCGACAAGGGTTCTTAGCAAGTCGATCAATCCGCCTTCTCCTTCCAGCGGAAGAGCATTGACATCGATCATGAGAGACTCCTGGGTGGAAGTGTGGGGCGGAGGAAACGGCGCTACCAAACGCGCCACCGCATCCGCCGCCAGAGGGTGGACAAACACGAGCTTGGGCTGACCGTGATGCCAGTAGTGACGATTGCGTTTGGCGAATCCGCGCGTCTGCCCCAACAACTGCCAGCCCGCCGCCCGGTAGCAGGTGCCGCGAAAGCGCGCGCTGTCGACAAAGGTTTCCGCTAACAGGATGGGATGACCGTGGTAAAACTCCCAGTCCCGGCTCAGCCGCCGCAGATTCAAAGCTAAAATGCGCGAGGCCAGATTCGGCTGCCGCCCGCCCGGCAACATCAAGAAGCGCACATTGTTCGCCAGCAGAGGTAAGCGCCGCCATTGCAGCGAGCGTTCCCAACCAATCCAGCGGTCACGCACGCCGCATTTCAAGGCCGCCGATCCCCAGCCCAGCAGGGCCACCCATTTTCCCTCCAGGCTGGCCACATAGCAGAGCGACTGCCCTACCGGGTGTTCAAAGCCCAAGTAGTGATGCCGCTGCATCAACGCGCGCCACGCTGCCCGCTCCTCCTGTCGTATCGGACGCACCACAAGGCTTGGCTTCGGCGCTGCACGGTTCATACCTCCAGGCTAGCAGGTTCGTCGCAAAATAGCCAGCACCGATTCAGCCGCGATTGTTTTGTGTCAATTGGAGGACTTTGACGGAGCCCTGGATACGACAGCCTCGATACGAGGGATAGACAATCCTGCGGCGCACGTGTAGGATACGTCAAAGTTCATTGGGCGCATCGAAGCGCCAAGCAAAGGGGGTTTTAACCCATGTCGATTCTGATGCTGACGTTTGCAGCCTCTAGTGGTCATGTTTCTCCCATCGTCCCGGTGGCCCTGGTTCTGTTCGGGGTGCTTCTATTCTTCGTGGGCTTCTGGAAATACCGCGAGTACCGGGTTCTGGCGGATACCCCCCAGATCCCCGTCCGCAGCGTGCCCATGGGACTGGTCCACGTGGCCGGGACAAGCACCGGCGGCCAGCCGTTAACCAGCCCGCTAACGCAAGTCCCGTGCTATTACTACGAAGTGAAAGTGGAAAAGAAGGTGAAGAAGGACAACCAGGAAAAATGGGAAACGACGCACACGGAAAGGGCGGAAATCCCCTTCTACCTGGAGGACGAAACCGGAAAGATTCTGGTGAATCCTCAAAAGGCCGAGTACAACCTGCCGCGCGCCTTCTGGGGTGAACTCCGGCCGCCCGCTTTGCTGTCCTTCGGCAACGCCCCTCGATCGATCGACCCATCGCTCGGCGTGCCAGCTCCCACCGATGAGCATTTGCGGGCCTATTTGAACGGCCAGTTCAGCCAGGCGCGGGCGGCGCTCCAGGGCTCCAACATCCCCGGAGCCAAGATAATGGACAAGGGGCTGGCGATCGCCGAGAAGATGCAAATGCTCGGGGTCTCGATCGGCGCGGACGGCATCAGCATGGATTTTGGAAACCATGCGTACCGCTTCACAGAAACTTGCCTGGTGGCCGGCCGCCCTACCAATGTGCTCGGCACTTGTACGGAAAACCCCAACCCCGCCGACGAGGACGACCGCAACCTCATCAAGAGAGGCGAGAACGAAAAAACCTTTCTCATCACGACGAAGTCCGAAAAACAAATCGAGAGGAGCCTGCGCCTCCAGGCCATTGTGCTGATCCTCATTGGCGCCGCGCTGATGGTGGGCGGTGCCGCCGTGGGTCTCCATTCCGCCCATATGCTCTAACCCCAGGCGAACGCCGGGACGACAGACCTAAAGAAGGTGTGAAAAGATAAACAATCTCACGCCAAGACGCCCAGGCTGGCAAAGAACAACTGCCTTCTCTCCTTAAAACGCCTTCAACAGGATTCAAACATCATCAGGCTTGCGGGAGGAAATGTTGGA
>JBEKAD010000727.1:0-2620 GCA_050018435.1 Terriglobia bacterium | reverse complement strand
AAAGTGGGGTCTTTCAAAGCCACCTTTTCACCCGCCGCCAGTCCCGCGGTGATGGCTAATTGCTCCTCGTTGCGGCGCCCCACCACCACCGGCCGTGGCACAAACTTTGAGCCCGACAGGATGTAGACCACGGTGGTTCCGGCCTGGGAGAAAACCGCCGCCTCCGGAATCAGGATCGAGCCGGGAATGCGGTTGACCGCGATGCGGCCACTGCCGCTCATGCCGGGACGGAGGCGGGGGTCTTTTGTATCCAGTTGCAGGGTCACATCAAAATTGCGCGGCGGGGGCCAGGTGGAGAAGTCGGTCTTGGCCAGCGCGCTGATCTGGGCGATGTGGGCCTGGAACTCCCGGTCCGGGACAGCATCCACGCGAATCGTGGCGGTCTGGCCCAACTGGATGCGGCCGCGGTCCACCTCATCAATGCGCGTGCTCACTTGCAGGGTGGAGAAATCGGGAAGCTCGGCGATGGCCGCGCCATTCCAAGCGCGGTCGCCCGGCCGCCACTCCGGCGGATTGTCGGAGAAGAAGCCGCCGGCACGCCAGTTGGGAAAGAGAGTGACCGCACCGTCCACCGGCGCGCGCAAAGTCATGGAGGCGATGTCAGCCTCAGCCCGTTGCACGTCGGCGAGGGCCTTGGTGCGCGCTTGCACCTTCCCATTGATCGTCGCCTGCGAACTGGCCTGGTCAGACTTCTGCCGCGATTCAACCTCGCGCAGTTTCTGCTCCGCGTCGGCGAGCGCCAGTTTTTTCTCCGCGCCGTCAATGGGGGAAAGAATCTCCTGCTGGCTCACGTCCAGTTTGGCGCGTTCTACGTCATAGCGGGCCTTGAGGAGGTCGGTGCGGTCCTGCTCCTCGAGCAGGCGGGCCTTGGCGCGCTCCTGCCCGATTTCGGCGTCGGCCTGCTTCACGTCGGAGCGCCGCGTGTTGAGGGTATCGAGGAGCTTGGAGGTGTCGAATTGGGCCACCACATCGCCCTTCTTGACGGCGGTGCCGGTTCTCGCCAGCTTGATGATCTGGATGTCACCGGCCACCGAGGGCGCCTTGAGGAGAACCGATCTCTCGGCTTTCACGTGGCCACGGACTTGCACTACTTCAATAAACTCACCGCGTTGCACGAGGGCGGTGGGAATTACCGGTACCGCGCGGGAGAAACGGATAGCGCCAAACGTCACTCCCGCCACCACCACGAGCCCCAGGATAATCACCAGGCCACGATGCCGATTCCAGATTTTCTTGAGGCTACTCAATACCATGAGCGTGCAGACCGAAATTAGCGATTTTACTTCCCTCGCCCCTTTGGGGGAGAGGGTGGACCGCATCCGGCGCTGTCTCCAGCCGGGGCGGGCCGGGTGAGGGGGTCAATCACCTATGCATGCTTCTTGGCAAGTTTCTACTCATTCGCAAAGGCATCCGGAAGCGACCACACTACCGTCAGCACCTCGTCCACGAACAACTCAGGCGCTTGGAGAACTATACCGTTTGAAAGTCGCAGCACGGTGTATCCCATGTTCTTGAGATGTGCGTCCCGGCGCGCGTCCTTCTTTGCCTGGCTCGGCTGCCCGTGGACACTACCATCCAATTCCACGATCAGGCGCCGCTGCGGACAGCAAAAATCGGCAATATATTGACCAAGCGGGTGCTGTCGGCGGAACTTGAAACCCTTGAATCTGAGACCCCGAAGCAAATGCCATGCGGCTTGTTCAGATTCAGTCCCCGTTTGGCGAAGCTCTCGCGCTCTGTCGATCTGCAGTACGGCCCGTGCCGGGGATCGCGTCTTGCGGCGAGGACGCACGGCGTTTGTCGTAACCGTCATTTCCTCAGTCTTCACGGTCTTGACCCCCTCACCCGTCTCGCCCCGGCTGATGAGTACGCCGGTTGCGGGCCACCCTCTCCCCCAAAGGGGCGAGGGAAGTGAATTCAAACCAACGCCAGGGGTCCCGCGCAATGAATCACGTGGGACGGGATATTAGTTCCCCGGCAGAGTTTCTTCGGGATTTCTTTTTACCCAATCCCCCGCGTCGAGACCGGAGAGCACCACTGTCTCTTCGTCATTGCTCTGGCCAATCGTCACGGGCCGTTTTTCAAAACTCGCTCCGCGCTTGACCCAGACATAGGTCTTGCCGTTTTCCAGCATGAGGGCGTCGCGCGGCGCGAGCAATACATCCGGAAGGCGTTCCAGCTCCACGTCCGCCGCGGCGGAAAGATCCGGCAACAGCCGGGGGTCATTTCCCTGAATGGCAAAAGCCGCATTGAAGTTGTGGACCGACTGCGATAACGAGCTGGTATTGCCGATGGCCGCGAGATGCTCAATCGACCCGCTCAGGACAAGGTCGGGGTAAGCGTCCAGGCGCACCTCTACTCGCTGGCCGAGGCGAAGATAGGGGAAGTCCACCTGGTTAACGCGCGCCGCCACTTGCATGGTGGAGGGATCCACCACCTGCATGAAAGGCCGGCCCGGATAGATTTGGTCGCCTTCCTGCGGATCGCCCATCGAGCTGCCCTTCCAAATCGGATTCAGGACGACCAATCCTTCCAGCGGCGAGTGGATCACCATGCGCTGAGAGTTGATCTGGGCGTAAAGCATCTGGCCGTGGGCCTTGTCGCGCTGGATTTCCAAATC